>JAHFRW010000060.1 GCA_023266055.1 Gammaproteobacteria bacterium
CCGCAGCCAAAAATCGATAGCCGACAAATGTTGTTTCAGTGGCCGGCAGGTGATGAGGGTCAGAAGTATCAGTTCCAATTGGCACGTGATGCCGTATTCAGTCATATAATTACCGATCAAACGCTTGATGACCCCAGCATCACTTTGAAAAACCCTGGTTCAGGTCATTATTTTATGCGTGTCAAGTCAATAGATGCTGATGGTTTTGCAGGACCTTTTGGCGCATCTCAACGGATCGAAGTGCCGCACAACATACCATGGTGGTTGATTATTCCCATGCTGCTCTTCCCCCTGGTGCTATAAACGACAGACGTTGAATGTGAGGGTTCCCTTGATGACAGGGTGGCATCTCTTCAAGGCGATGTGTGTAGCACTGCTTATCACGGCGCTCTTCAGCCAGACTACCGCCTATGAGCAAACGGATTTGTGGCTTGCTGAGACTGTTCAGCAACCGTGGGTGGCAAAAGAGTTTCACTTCACGGATACCTTGATCGTGGATATCGATGAAGAGTCCATGGTCCGACTGGCGCCACAGTTTGGCGCATGGCCGTATAAACGCGATATTTACGGTTTGGTTACAGGTTATCTCAAGGATGTCGGCGCCAGGACAGTGGCGTATGACATTTTGTTTTCGGAGCAGCGTGAAGGAGATGACATATTTTCTCGGGCGATTCGACACGCTGATAATGTAGTGTTATCCAGCGTAGCGCTATCTTCCCCGCATAAAAGAGAGGCGTCGTATCATGCGCAATTGGCAGAACTGGCATGGCCGGTGAGTGCCCCTGTTCCAGCCAAACATTGGGACGATATGACATTGCCAAGAATGGAATTTACGTCAGGGCTTTCTGCGACAGTGAGACTGGGTGTTATTAATATTAGTCCTGATGAGGACGGTACACTGCGTCGTGTTTCGTTATTACATGAAAGTTATGGAAAGTATCTGCCCAATGCTGCGTTGGCAGCGTTATTTTCACAACAACCATACCCCGTTATAAAATATCTGCCAGATGAGCAACACTTTCAGGTAGGCCAATATACCTGGCCAGTGACCACGCAAGGGGAAATCCTGTTGCAATACCCCAAAAATCCCGCGCCCTTTCTGGTCATGCCGTTTTACAGGCTGGTATTTGCCGCTATGGGCATGCCAGGTTATACCCTAGCCCCTTCTGAAATTCAGGGAAAAACCATTGTTATTGGAAGCGCAACAGCAAGTCTGGGTGATTATGCTGTGACGCCTCAAGGAATAAGAGTGGGACTTCATGTCGTGGCATTAACATATCAAAATCTTGCCCAAAACATGATGTTGCGCCCGCATAAATGGAGCTGGGATTTAATATTGGTACTGCTTTGTATGGCTTTTCCGCTGCTTACCATGCACCGTCGTCTGCAATCTGTCATCAGCATGAGTATGCTGGCCATAATAGGTATTTTAAGTGCGTATTTTTTAAGTCTGGCATTGTTGTCTGTCCTTAACCAGCAAAGTGCGTTGTTATTTGCGGTAACTGCCGGGCTTATGCTCTATTTTTTGATGGGGCTTGTACGTATCAAAACTCTTTATGGTGAAAAGCAAAGGATTTCTTATGAGAAACGGGTAGCGGAAGAAGCCAACGCGCTCAAGAGTAAATTTCTTACGCGTATTACCCATGAGTTACGTACCCCGCTTACGGCGATTATGGGGCTTAACGGTTTCATGAGTGAAAATCCATTGCTATCATCTGATGCAAAAAAGGCAACACAAATTATAGAACAAAACAGTGAGTACTTGTTGCGTTTGATAGATGACTTGCTGGATCAGGCAAAAATAGAAGCAGGTCAAATGGATCTTGATGTTCACCCAGTGGTGATCCACGACCTGATAGAGAGCGTTATCGATACGTTGCGCGGATTGGCCATCAGTAAAAATGTTGAAGTTAATGTATGGTATGCCGAATATATTCCGTCGGCGATCATGGTAGATGGATTACGCTTGCGCCAGATTGTTATCAATCTGCTGGGTAATGCGCTGAAGTTTTCCGGTCCGGGTCGTTTGTACCTCCGGGTTCGTTGGGAAAATGCCTGGCTGGACGTCGCGGTACAGGATACTGGTCCAGGTATTTTAAAAAATGCGCAGGAAAGAATCTTTGAAGAGTTCCAACAGGGGCATAGTTCGATCACCCACATGCATGGAGGAATCGGATTAGGGCTTACTATTAGCCGTGATTTCGCGCACTTGATGGGAGGCACCCTGTCTGTTGAATCTGTTCTTAATGAGGGGTCAACATTTTCTCTGCGTATTCCTGCACCACAAACTGAAATGCCTGGTATGGACGCTGACGGCATGCAGTCTCGTGCCAGCATGATCTCATTTGACAGAAAACTGACGGGACGGGTGCTATTGGCAGATGACTCCGAGGATGCCCGCATTCTCTTCAAAGGTTATTTCGATAAAATGGGCTTGTATTCGGTGGTCGTCGAAAATGGCCTGATTGCAGTGGAGACTGCGCTTGTCGAGCAGCCAGATATTGTATTAATGGATATGGAAATGCCAGTAATGAATGGGCTGGATGCCGTACGCCTGTTGCGACAGCGTGGCTATATCAAGCCGATTCTGGCACTCACAGCGCATACCAGTCAGTCTGTGTATGATGAGCTGCGACAAGCTGGCTTTGATGATTGCCTGAGTAAACCTATCAAGCAGGATGTGTTGTGGCGCGTGCTTGCGGAACGACTGTCATCACCTGAGAATCCGGACTCAGGACATAATGTGGATAATATTACGGTTCGGTTGGATCCTGGTCTGAAAAAATTGATTGGAGGCTACCTGGAAAACAGGCGACGTGATGTGGTAGTCATTAGAATGGCATTGACGAAAAATGATTTCGATCCTGTTAGAGCCATTGGCCATAATATCAAGGGCACAGGAGGTGGGTATGGACTCGATTTTATCAGCAAGATCGGTAGTGAACTTGAGCAGGCTGCCTTGCGATCTGATGCTACGACGATTACACGACTCATCGCCGAATTGGCGGATTATCTCGAGAGATTGAAAGTGGAATTTGATTGACGGCGTGATGCCGGTATTTTGTGACTTACGGAAGCCCTGGAAGTCCAGCCTGGATTTTCAAAGTATTTCAAGCAACAATGTCGGCATGTCTGTGTAGTAAATCGGAAGCTCCTTCTGATGAGGGCTCAGGCAATCATTGTTCATGTATAGTGTGTGCTGAATGCAGGTGCTGTCTCATCTATTGTACCCTGCGCCGGTGATTGTCCGACGCAGGGTGGGACTTTATCTTAAGGCGACGCCGTCATGCAGGATTTTTGGGGTTACAAAGATGAGCAATTCCACTTTGTCGTCTACATTAGTGGTTTTTCTGAACAAGGCACCAATCCAGGGCAGTTCGCTGAGTAACGGTACACCATTGACTTGACGGCTTCGAACAGTCTCATATACTCCCCCGAGCACGACGGTTTCGCCGTTATCGACCAAGACCTGGGTGCTGACTTCTTTCTTGTCAATGCTGGGTATGTCATTGAATAATTCGCCTACACTGTCCTTGGTGACAACCAGATCCATAATGATATGGTTATCCGGTGTAATTTGTGGTGTTACCTTGAGTCCAAGCAAGGCATCCTTGAATTCAATCGTAGCCACCGCACCTACGCCGCCGGGTCGGACATAACCGACCTGTGTGCCTTGTTTAATGGTGGCTTCCTTGCGATTGGCGGTGATAACACGTGGACTTGACACGATTTCCCCCCGCCCCTCAGATTGCATGGCAGACAATTCGAGATCAAGTAAGTAATCCGCTCCCAGGATAGAAACCCCAATACGCCCGGCAGGTGAAATGACGGGCAAGTTTACATTAAGGCGGTCTGACAAGGAACCAAGGGTGATGGGGAAAGGGCTGCCAGTGTTACGCAGATTATTGAGCGCCGAATTGGTGGATGTTTCCGTGGATGCCAAGCCACCGGAGGTGGTTACCAGTCCATTATTGCCATTGCGCCTTACTGCGGTTCCTCCAAATCGTACTCCCAGTTCCTTGCTGAAATTATCACTGGCAATGACAATGCGTGACTCAATCAATACCTGGCGTATTGGAATATCCAATTTGACGATGAGTTTGCGAATTTCGGCTAATTTGTCCGAGACATCCTGTACCAGCAGTGTATTGGTGCGTTCATCGATGGTTACACTGCCGCGTTCCTTTGTCAGCAGGGAATTGTCCTTTGATTTCAGAATTTCTGCAAGATCGGCCGCTTTTGCATAGTTAACCTGAATTAATTCGGTATGCAAGGGTTCCAGGCTGATGATTTGTTTTTTTGATTCGAGTTCCTGTTTTTCACGTGCCGCCATATCTTCGCTGGGGCCAACCAGAATGACATTTCCAACCTGGCGCATTGAAAGTCCTTTGGTTTTCAGAACAATATCCAGTGCCTGATCCCAGGGGACGTTTTTCAGGCGGAGTGTCAAGTTGCCAGTCACTGCATCGCTGGTGACCATGTTCAATCCGGTAAAATCAGCGATGATTTGTAACACGGCGCGGATTTCAATATTCTGGAAGTTAAGAGACAGCCTTTCACCTTTGTAGATGGGCCGATCCTTTTCGATCGCCTCTTGTTCTTCCTTGGTGAGGCCTTTTACTTCGATGGTAAAGCGTGTGTTTGATTGATAAGCCAGATGATCATAAGCGCCGTTTGCAGAAATAACCATGCGTACATTTCTACCCTGTGCAAAGGTTTCAATATTCTGCACCGGAGTGGCAAAATCCATTACATCCAGGCGTTGTGCAAAGTTGGCAGGGAGTTCTGTGTCGCTGAAATCAACGATCAACTTCCCTCCCTCTTTGCGAACATCAACCGAAGCGGTGGGGTCTGACATGACAACAACAACGCGCCCTTCACCCTTGGGGCCACGATTGAAGTCAATTTTATTTACATTGCGGCTGGAAATGGATCGCTTGTCATTGGCGCTGCGTGGTGCACCTGCAGTAACATTGTCGGTTACATGGTCAGTAAGCGTAATATAAAACGAATTATTTTCTATGCGAGTCTCATAGGCTAGGGGTTTAACGAGATTTAGCACCACGCGTGTGCGCCCGTTGCTTTCGATGAAATTCATGTTTTTTGCCATGCCAATACCAATGGATTGGCTCTTTCGTGAGGTTTTGTTGGCAGTATTAGGGAAGTCAAAAACGATCCGCGCAGGATTGTCGATATTAAAGCTCAGTGGCGTTTCTGGTGTTGATGAAAGTGTGAGCTTGAGTTGAATCTGATTCCCGGATAAAGTGGCAACGCTGGCGCTTTCCAGTGCATTTGGAGATAGGGTGGGCGCAGCTTGTACTACGGCGCTGGCTGTAGCGAAAGTTATGCCTATCAACAGTCCGCATAGATTTTTCAGAACGGCGCGGGTGGTTTTTTTTATGAACATGATCCCCATGGATTGAGTCACGTAGGCACGAGTTATATTGTATGTCGAAATCATTTTTTACTCCCTATTGAGGGTTATTCAGCCAAAACTAATGATGCTGGGCGTGATTGCCATCCCCCTGTTCCATCGGGTATCGTTTCAGTTACATCTACCTTGTTTTCTGTAATGTGGGTTATCTTTCCATAGTTTTGTCCAAGATAGTTTCCGCGTTTGACCCAGTAAACGATTGAATCGGGCGCTTTGATAATGGCCCATACCTCACCGTTACGTTCAATTATTCCTGACAATTTCATGGTGTCGAGAGAAAATACTTCAAGAGGCTCTTTTCTGCGCGTCGCATCAAGCTGTGATGGGTCGATTCCATTAGGTATCTTGGCGGTCGAAGGATTGATGATCACTTTGGCACTGAATGGCGCACGCCGGTTTTCGCTTGTGTAGGCATAGGGTTTTAACGGCTCTATTTGTGGCATGGGCTCTATAGGTCCCTTGGATTTAATTTTTGTTTCAGTAACGTATTGGCGTAAATCTTCCACGTGATCCGTGCTGCAGGCGGCCAATGACAGGCATATTGTCAGGAGGAGTGCCATGCGTTTTTGCATGAAATATTCGTGATGTATCGTATCCGGGTTCACTTGACATCTCCCTCAAGATAGCGATAAGTCTTTGCTGTTGCTTCCATCATCAACATGCCTTTTTGGTCTTTCTTCTCCGCCGTGGGTACTATGGAAATATCATGTAAAGTGACGATTCTTGGCAGTCCCGCAACACCACTGACAAATGTACCGATTTCATTGTATTCCCCCACAACCTTAATCTTTATCGGAAATTCTGCATAAAACTCGATAGGAATTTCATTTTCAGGTTTGAATAACTCAAATTCGAGGCCACTCGCCAGGCCCATTTGAGAGATATCGTCGATAACACCTTCGACCTCTGTTTTGCTGGGTAGTTGTTGCAGCATGGTGCCCAATGATTTTTTCATGTCAACCATTTGTTTTCGATAAGCATCAATATTGGCCGCTTTTCTTTGTTTTACTTCGAAAGTTGACTTCAATTCTTTTTCTTTCTCCTGAGCCTGCGCTAATTCTTTAAGCTGTTCCTGGGTATCAAACCAAAACCCGGCACCCAGTACTACAGCGCACACAAGGGCGATCACGGTGATTTTTGTTGGTAAAGGCCATCCACCAATATCACTAAAGTCCAGCTGGTTAAGGTCGGGCAGTTTCATGTTTTTGTTCCTGCTTTGGCTTTTGAGCCGTCTTTATTTTTTTGTTCCTCATCTTCTACACCTGTTTGCTTCACATGCAATGTGAATTGACTGCCGCGCAGAACCTCTTTGGTTTTTTCGTCGGTCTTTTCTACGACCTGAATGACTTCCAGGCGTGGGTTTTCGAACCAGTCCGAAGCGTCCAGGTTGCGCATGAAGCTTGATACACTGGCATTGGACGGTGCAACGCCTTGTAGTAATAATTCGCCTCCGGCCTGCTTCACCATGGTTAAATAAACGCTTTCCGGTAATCTTTTCTCAAGTTCATCGACGATATGTACAATGCGTGATCGGCTGGTTTGTAGTTGCTGAACGACTTTCATTTTGGCGAGCAGCCGGTCGCGCTCGGCTTCGAGACCTTTTATTTCCTTGATCTGGTTATCGACACGTTGTATCTCATCATCCATGAAGTCGTTGCGAGTATTCTGATCCGAGATCAGTCCTGACATGTGCAAATGAACATAAAATATGATTGCCCCCATTAAGAGAATGGCACCAATGCCAATGGAGACGAATTCACGTTGTTTTTCCTTGCGCGCCATTTGGCGCCATGGCAGTAAGTTAATGCGTGTCACTGGTCAAAGCTCCTCATGGCAAGCCCGCATGCAATCATTAGGGCAGGCGCATCGCCCGTTAGGGCTTGCGGATTAATTTTTGAGGACAACGTCATGTTCATGAAGGGGTTGGCCACTGATGTGGTGGTTCCTATTTTTTCTTCAATCAAAATATCCACTCCCTCAATGGCTGCGCAGCCACCTGCGACAATGACATGATCAACACTGTTGTAATGACTGGAGGAAAAAAAGAATTGTAGGGAGCGACTTACCTGTTGCACCATGGCTTCCTTGAAGGGTATGAGCACTTCCGGACTATAATTGTCAGGCAGCCCTCCTTGTTTCTTTGCCATGCCCGCTTCTTCATAGGACAAGCCATAGCGTTGCTGAATTTCTTCGGTGAGTTGTTTCCCCCCAAATACCTGTTCCCGTGTATAGATAATGCGGCCATTGCTGAGTACATTGAGTGTGGTCATGGTGGCGCCAATATCGATTACCGCAATTGTCTTGTCCGCACCACCATTAGGTAATTGCTGACTAAGCAGGGTAACAGCAGCCTCAAGAGCGTAGGCCTCAACGTCAACAAGTTTGGCTGTCAAGCCACCCATTTCAACAGCCGCGACACGTACTTCAACATTTTCGCTACGAGAAACTGCCAGTAATACATCCACTGTATCGGGTTTCTTTTCTGTGGGGCCAAGCACTACAAAATCAAGATTCACTTCTTCCAGGGGATAGGGAATGTACTGTTCAGCGTCTGCTTCAATCTGCTGGGCAATTTCATCGTCTGAAAATGCGGCGGGCATGGGTATTATTTTGGTGATGACCGCAGAACCTGACACTGCCACGGCGGCATTACGACAACGACTGCCCGAGCGCTTCAAAACACGATGTATGGCTGCGCCCACGCCACCTACGTCGGCAATGGTTTTTTCCACAACGGCATTGAGAGGGAGTGCTACAACGGCATAGCTTTCAACACGGTAACGATCCCCGCTTTTGCTGAGCTCCAAAAGCTTAACGGCTGTTGAGCTGATATCAAGACCGATGAGAGTGTTTGACTTTCTTCCAAGAAATCGCAGCATTGTCTGCCCTATGTCCTTTGGCTATCCCGTTGAATATCCAGATGAAAATTAAAATAATCTTTGTTAAACAGATTTAATCGTTATATAATTCAGCACGCCGTCCGCTATATGCCTTATCGGCATCCACTTTATTTTCCTTGAGCCTGATGAGCTACTTCTCCAGAAAAATACGTATTAGCCTAGTGATATTGTTGAGTCTGCTTACCCTTAGCGGCTTGGCGGTGGGCGTGGCGTACTCTTATTTGTCTGCCAGGTTACCTTCCACGGCAAACCTCAGAGAGGTTCAGTTGCAGGTACCGTTGCGGGTGTATACCCATGATGGCAAGCTGATGGGGGAGTTTGGCGAAATGAAACGCACCCCTCTCAGATTTACTGAGATCCCCGATCTGATGGTGAAGGCCGTACTGGCGGCCGAAGATGATCGTTATTTCAGCCATCCCGGTGTGGATTATCAGGGTTTGTTGCGTGCTGTCTGGTATTTGATGACCACGGGTGAAAAAGCGCAGGGGGGGAGTACAATCACCATGCAGGTTGCCCGGAACTTTTTCCTGAGCAGCGAGAAAACCTATACGCGCAAGCTCAGCGAGATTTTGCTGGCACTCAAAATTAATAATGAATTGACCAAGGAAGAAATACTTGAGCTTTATTTGAACAAGATTTATTTGGGGAATCGTGCTTATGGGATTGCTGCAGCGGCTCAGGTTTATTATGGTGTCGATTTGAAGGATTTAAGCGTGGCGCAGATGGCGATGGTTGCAGGCTTGCCCAAGGCACCTTCACGGTTTAATCCCATTGCTGATCCAGCTCGTGCCCTGGAACGCAGAAATTATGTGTTGCGGCGTATGCATGAGCTTGGACATATTAGTAATGAGGTTTTCAATGCGGCATTGCTTGACGCTGATAATGCCGCATTGCATGCGCTTGATATAGAGGTTGATGCACCGTTTGTGGCAGAAATGGTACGTAATGCGGCCGTTGAGTTGTACGGTGAAGACGCGTACAACACGGGGCTCAAGATATATACAACGTTGGACTCTCGGCTGCAGGACGCTGCCAACACCGCTTTGCGTATGGGACTGGTCGATTATGAAGCGCGGCATGGCTATCGGGGCCCTGTGAAGCATGTAAAGCTGTCTGCGCAGGCGGGTGATGAGGAATGGCGTGAAGCATTGAAAAAAATCAGTATCATTGGTGATCTGCCGCCTGCGCTAGTCCTTGGTCGAAAAGGACAAACGTTGAATGTGGTCTTGGCAAATGGAGAGAAAACATCCATTACTGTCGATGGTGCTGCAGCATGGGGGGCATCCGGGAGTAAGTCAGCACAGGCGGTGGCTGCGCTGAATACTGGCGATATTATTCGTGTGCAATCATTGCCGGGCAAGCAATGGCGTTTGGCGCAGGTGCCAAAAGTGGAGGGCGCTCTGGTGGCATTGCGCCCAGGCGATGGTGCGCTGGTTTCTCTAGTAGGTGGCTTTGATTTTGGTCAGAGTAAATTTAACCGTGTGACTCAGGCGGTTCGTCAGCCTGGTTCGAGCTTCAAGCCTTTTGTGTATGCGGCGGCATTGGATCGGGGTTATACCCCTGCAACCCTGATTAATGATGCGCCATTAGTGTTCGGTGATGTGGCGGATGCGACGGATTCTGAAGCATGGCGTCCACAAAATTATACCGGCGAATTTTTAGGGCCGACGCGATTACGTGAAGCGTTGGTTTTCTCACGAAACCTGGTATCCATTCGACTGTTACAGTCCATTGGTATCGATTACGCACTTACCTATGCGGAACGATTTGGTTTTCAGACACAAACGTGGCCCAAAAATCTTTCGCTGGCATTGGGCAGTGTCAGTGTAACCCCATTGGAGATGGCCAAGGCATATACCGTTTTCGCCAATGGTGGATATCAGGTGCAACCTTATTACATTGCACGTATTGAAGATACGCATGGCGTCGTATTAATGCAGGCCAAGCCTGCTAAGGTCTGTCCTGCATGTACTACTACAGAGCCGGTCGCAGTAAACGATCAGGCGCAGAGCAGTACCACTATACCTTCAGCCATTGCCGTTGAGGCTGCAAATGCAGCACGTGTAATCAGTCCACAAAATGCTTATCTGATGACATCCCTGATGCGTGATGTGGTCAAGCGTGGTACGGCCAAACGGGCGCTGCAGCTGGGGCGGCAGGATCTGGCGGGCAAGACAGGGACTACCAATGATCAGCGTGATGCCTGGTTCGCGGGTTACAATGAAAGCATGGTGGCGGTGAGTTGGGTGGGATTTGATACGCCCCAATCACTCGGGCCACAGGAGACGGGTGGTCAAACGGCATTACCGATATGGATAAATTTTATGGTAGTCGCCTTGAAAAATGTGCCGGATCGTTCGTTTGAACAGCCTCAGGGGCTGGTATCGGTACGCATTAATCCCGACACGGGTTTGCTGGCAGGCGCCAATACATCGAATGCCATTTTTGAGCTTTTTCCGGAAAATGCCGTGCCCGAAAAAGATACCGAGACACGCCCCCCGGTGATCGATGGTCCTTCTTCCGATACCAGTGCTCCCATGGTTCCGGAACAGTTATTTTAATCCGGATAACCGGACGGACAGCGCGTAGTTGCCTGAATGTAATGCCTGTAGTGACGAGATGCCGATGACATCCCATTCCACCAATAATAATAAACGCATGCGGCAACGCTTGGCCCTGGAGGCGGCGCGTATTATGGCTGAAGAAGGCGTGAATGATTACCAGTTTGCCAAACGTAAGTCGGCCATACGATTAGGTGCTGCTGACACATGCAATTTGCCGCGTAATGACGAAATTCAGCAGGCGCTGGAAGAATATCTGCGCTTGTTTAAAGCGGACTCGCAACCCGCCATGCTTAAGCAGTTGCGCCAGGCTGCGGTTCAGGTGATGTACCTTTTACAGCAATTCAATCCGCGCCTGGTGGGTTCAGTGCTAAATGGTACGGCAGGGGAACATTCCAATATCAATATTCATATATTCTGCGACGCCGCTAAGGAAGTGGTTTTATTCTTCCTGCATGAGCGTATTGCTCATGAATGCGTGGAAAAGAAAATAACCTTAATGAATGGCAGTCAGGTGGGCTATCCTGCGTACCGTTTTCTGGTACAGAATGTATTGGTTGAAGTGATTGTATTTGGTGTGGCTGATATACGCCAGGCGCCACGGAGCCCTGTCGATGGGCATCCCATGAAGCGGGCGACCGTGGCTGCGGTGGAAAAACTGCTGCAGGACTCTTGATACTTTCGCGTGATTCAACGCGATTTATGTGCGTTTCTCGATGCTTACATAATCGCGTGTGGCTATACCATCATACACCTGGCGTGGCCTGCCGATGCGTTGATCGGGTTCGGCGATCATTTCCATCCATTGCGCGACCCAGCCCACCGTCCGTGCGACAGCGAACATAACGGTAAACATATTGGTGGGTATGCCGAGCGCCTTGTAAATAATTCCTGAATAAAAATCCACGTTGGGATAGAGTTTCCTGGCAATGAAATAATCATCTTTCAGTGCAGCCTCTTCCAGTCGGAGCGCCAGCTCAAATAAGGGATCATTGGTGTTTCCGAGTTTTTGCAGCACTTCGTGGCACATCTGCCGAATGATGCGTGCCCGCGGATCATGGTTCTTGTAAACGCGATGCCCGAATCCCATCAGCCGGAAGGTGTCTTTTTTATCTTTGGCCCTGGCCAGATATTTTGAAATATTTTTAACATCCCCGATTTCTTCCAGCATGCGCAAGACAGCCTCATTGGCGCCACCGTGTGCCGGACCCCATAATGCGGTAATGCCTGATGAGACACATGCAAATGGATTGGCGCTAGAGCTTCCAGCCAGTCGTACGGTAGACGTGCTGGCGTTCTGCTCGTGATCCGCATGTAAAGTGAAGATAAGATCCAGTGCTTTCTCCGCGAGTGGGTCAACATGGTATTCTTCACAAGGTACGGAAAACATCATGTGTAATAAATTTCCACAGTAACTCAGATTGTTGTTTGGGTAGATAAAGGGTTCGCCAATGGAATGCTTGTAGCTCGCAGCAGCGATGGTAGGCATTTTGGCAATCAGCCGGTGTGCGGCAATATCACGGTGCTGTGGATTATGAATGTCTGTTGAATCATGGTAGAACGCTGAAAGTGAACCTACCACACCCACCATAATCGCCATGGGGTGTGCGTCGTGATAAAAACCACTGTAAAAACTTTTGAGACTTTCCTTGAGCATGGTGTGGCGTCGAATAACACCGGTGAACTCGTCGAGCTGGGTTTGCGTGGCCAGATCGCCATAGAGCAACAGGTGCGCGACTTCCAGGAAATTGCTTTTTTCGGCGAGCTGTTCGATAGGGTAGCCACGATAGAGTAATACTCCGATGTCACCATCAATATACGTAATGGCGCTGCGGCAGCTTGCGGTCGCGATGAAGCCGGGATCGTAGGTGACGTAACCCAGGTCATGGTAAAGACGGCCGATATCAACGGCAGGTGGGCCAAGCGTGCCATGCCGGATCGGTAGTTCAATGCTTTTACCCGTGGCATTATCTACGATGGTAAGTGTGTCTTTCATCGCCTGTTCCTCGGAAATGGGATGGTTGGTATGCAGACAGGTTATCGGCCCATGAAGGTGATTGCTTGACCATGAAATAGGGCTAGAGACACCCGATTTATTGATGTTTATAAGGTTTTTTGTTTTGGTTCATCCGGGTTTCCTGTGGGTCGTTGATGCCGGATACAGATCAAGTCCGCCACAATGGAAGTAGATGGCAATCTTGAAATGGTCTCTATTCCTGAACCCACAGGCACGTTTTTG
>JAHFRW010000015.1 GCA_023266055.1 Gammaproteobacteria bacterium
GGTTCGTTAAGTCCAAGCAGGCACCAATACAATTCTTTGCTTTCCATCGCGCATCTCCTTTGCAAGACATGCGCTATAGATTACGTTATTCTTAACCCACACTAAAGTCTGAGGAACCGTTTTTTTATGACATCGTAGCTTAAAGACATTCACGATACTAAAGCAGGAAGTATATGTTCAGAATTCGTAAGATTTATGACGATCAAAGCCAGGTAAATCGCACGGCCATAGAGCAGGTCGTGGGTATTATGCGCGATCAGTTCCCGCTCATTACCGAGGCGGAGATCGACAAATTACCGCGACAGCTGCATGATCCCATGAAATATCAATTCCGCTCCATTTTATTTGTGGCGGAAGATGCCGAGTTACGGGTAAAAGGTTTTGCTCTCTTATTGCATCTCCCCGATTTGAAATTCTGTTACCTTGATTTCATATCCGCCGCGCCAGGGCGGACCGGCGGCGGCATCGGCGAGGTGTTGTACGAGCGCGTGCGCGAGGAGGCGGTTGCACTCAGTGTGCTCAGTTTATTTTTTGAGTGCTTGCCCGATGAGGCTGCCTTGTGCCGTGAGCCGCAAATATTAAAACAAAATATAGCGCGTATGCGTTTCTACGAACGGTATGGCGTGCGCCCGATCATCAATACGCTCTACGATAAACCCGCTAAGCCGGGCGATGATAATATCCCGTTTCTGATGTTTGATGATCTGGGCGCCAACCGCGCGCTGAAACGCACGGAGGCGCGTAAGATCGTCACTGCGCTCTTAGAGCGAAAATACGCCCATTGGTGTAGTCCTGCGCAGATAAAAGAAATCGCGGGTTCTTTTAAAGATGAGCCGATACAGCTGCGTCCGTTTCGTTACGTCAAACCCGAGTTGGCCGACGCGTTGGCGCAAAGCGCGCGTCAGTCCCGTCCCATCGCGCTGATTGTTAACTCCGGCCACGATATTCATCACGTGCATGACCGTGGTTATGTGGAAGCGCCGGTGCGGTTGTCGGTGATCCTGAAGGAAATTGAGAAAACCAATTTGTTTATCAAGCTAGCGCCCAATAAATATTCAGAGCGGTTTATTTTAGCGGTACATGATAAAGATTACGTGGATTATCTGCGCAGCGCTTGCGAGAGTCTGGCACCGGGAAAATCGATCTATCCCGCCGTGTTTCCCGTGCGCAACGCCACGCGTCCGCCCAAAGATTTACCGATGCGCGCCGGATTTTATTGTATCGACACCTTCACGCCCTTGAATAAAAACGCCTACCTCGCCGCCAAGGGCGCGGTGGATTGCGCAATGACTGGGGCCGATGCCTTGTTGGATGGCTATCATTACGCCTATGCGCTAGTGCGCCCACCCGGCCATCACGCCGAGCGCCGCGCCTTCGGTGGTTTTTGTTATTTCAATTCTGCAGCAGTGGCGGCGGAGTACCTCAGCCGCTTCGGTAAGGTGGCGGTGTTGGATGTGGATTTTCATCACGGCAACGGCACGCAGGATATTTTTTACAAACGCGCCGATGTGCTTACCATTTCCATACACGGCCATCCGCGTGATGCCTACCCCTATTTTAACGGGTTCGAGGATGAGCGCGGCGAAGGCGTGGGCGAAGGTTTTAATATCAACTACCCCTTGCCCGAGCACATCAGTATCGAGCGTTATCAAAAAGTACTGCGCCAGGCACTCAAACAGATCAGCACATTCGCACCGAATTACCTGGTGTTGTCGCTGGGTTTGGATACCGCGAAGGGCGATCCGACGGGAAGCTGGGATTTGAAGGCCAGTGATTTTCATCAAAACGGCGTAATCATCGGTGGCTTGAAACTGCCTACTTTAATAGTGCAAGAAGGCGGTTACCTCACGCGCACGCTGGGGGTGAATGCTCGGCAATTCTTGACGGGTATGTGGGAGGGCGGGCCGGGTCAGGCCGCCGCGAGTAAGCCCGTGAAGTCCACTAAGCGTTCTGCATGAAATGCCACAACGAATATGCGCGTTGACTCGTGTACGGTTTGAATGTCGTCGCGGCGTTGCTGGGCCTGAGTGCGCCGGTTCAGCGACGTATAGCCACCCGTGTTGCCTCTAAGTTCAGCGTATCGCAAAAATCAAGAAACTCGTCGCGCAACTCGCTGACCAGTAAATTATTAGGCAGACTGATGGTCATACTCAAAGAGAAGATAGTGGTGCTGGTATGGGCGGCGGCGTAGGTTTCGGTGTCCAATTCCTCGATGTTGATCTCGCGCCCGGAAAAGAATTGAGAGACGTTGCGGACGATGCCGGAGTGATCCATCACCCCCACCGTGACTTGGTAGGGCGCCATGCGGTGTTTTGCCGAGCGCGGTGGTGGTTTTGGCGATGAGCGAGAATTGCAAGACGCCGTAGCGATAATTGCCGGTGCCTTGGCCAAAGCCGACATCACCTGCATTCGAACACTGGCGCCAGTGCGAGTTATAACTTTCGCTTTACCGTCGGTAGCAACCAGGCTAAATACTTGCCCGGCGCAACACGTTAAGCCGCCGTGTCCGGTGATTCATTACACCACGCGCGCGTTAAGATCGTGCTTAAGACCAAATTGCTGAATCTCCTTGGGGATCTCTTCTAAAGGTAAGGAGAGATCCACACCCCCTTTTTTAACTGCCTCATTGGGCATGCCATAGACAACACAGGTCGCTTCGTCTTGCGCGATAGTGTAGGCGCCGCTATCGTGCATCTCCTTCAAACCTAAAGCGCCATCATCCCCCATGCCGGTCATGATGATGCCGAGAGCATTGCGTCCCGCTACTTTAGCGACCGAGCGAAACAATACATCCACGGAGGGGCAATGACGATTGACCCGTGGGCCATTTTTAACCTCGACAAAATAGCGTGCGCCGCTGCGGTTGAGCTGCATATGTTTACCGCCAGGTGCAATCAAGACACGCCCCGGAATAACCGTATCTTGATCTTTCGCCTCCAACACCTCTACTTCACAAAGGCTATTGAGACGGCTCGCAAAAGCAGCGGTGAATTTTTCCGGCATATGCTGCACGACCACGATACCCGGAGAGACGCGTGGTAAAACAGTCAGCACCGCTTCCAACGCTTGGGTCCCACCTGTTGAGGTGCCAATCGCTACGATACCATGCGATGTCTTGGCCAGTGCGACATCACTCCGCTCTATAGTCAGCGCCTTAGTGGGCGCAATACGCACTACGGCTGGCGTCGTTGTTAATACACGGCGCATGCGGCAACTGGCGGCCGCTTTTACGCTGGCAATCAGCGATTTCGCCTCTTCCGTTAAAAAGTCTTTCGCACCAACCTTTGGTTTGGTGATAATTTCCACAGCACCAAGTGCCATCGCCTGCATCGTGGTCTCTGCCCCCTTCTCCGTCAGAGTAGAGCACATGACAACCGGCGTAGGATGCTCCGTCATAATTTTTCGTAAAAAAGTAATGCCATCTATGCGTGGCATCTCAACGTCCAGCACAATCACATCAGGCCACTCGTTCTCCATTCGTTTCATGGCGAAAATAGGATCGGCAACCGCTGCCATAATTTCAATCGCAGAATCTGTCGTTAAGATAGCCGTCAGCACCTGGCGAATTACGGCAGAGTCATCCACTAAAAGTACTTTTATTTTTCTCATATAATCCTTTCTAAAGCACTAACACGTGGTTTATCGCTATTTTTAAGAGAAACGTCTTCTGTTGCCGTATCAAAACGAACATAGCGGGGTTTTACGCGACCGATATCCATCTGGCCAGAAAGCGTTAAGAGCGTCTGAAATTTTAGAAAAATACCTCTATCGCCGTTCGGCATATGCTTTACTATCCATATTCAACTCTAAGCTGGATAACTCTGCAATCCAAAGAACATTGCTCGCTTCAATGGAGTGCGGGGCAATCTCGATTGCCTCATTAGATCGCATCAACCAACAATCCAATATTGGTATTTTCACCAAGATCATCTTCAATCGCCAAGACGACAATACTTGAGCGCTTAGTCAGGCTGCACACGGGCTTATCCAAGTCTAGGAAGAATAAACGGTATATTTGCTCCAGATCAAGCGTATTCGTCGACCTGTCGTCCTCTGTCGAATCGGCTTTTTTAAGATTACGAGGCTAATGGGTAGGGAGTGGGCGGCTGTTTTGGCTGAAACACGCTTCAAAATGGCCCATTTTTCGATCACTGATGCCGTGCATGACGCCTGTGCTGGCTGAGGGAGGCGGAGTGAGGGTGATGCTGGTGGTCACGGCACCATTAAAGCCGGTGGGATTCGCCAACGCTACCGAAACACTAGGCACTGTTATCAAAGGTATGATTTGATAAGGGCGATGGCGACGAAGGCAAGGAACGCGATGTCGCTTTTTTCGTATCTGACCGTGAGTCGCCGGTTTTCTTTGATAACTCCGAAGATCTGCTCAATGCGCCTGCGCAGCGCGTAGATTTTCTGGTCGTACACCATGGGCGTGACGCGGTTTTTGCGTCCGGGGATGACAGGAATATTGTTGTTGCCGCGCAGGATTTCCCGGTAAGGGTCGCTGTCGTATCCCGCATCCGCGACGACGTGGCAGCCTGCGATCTCCGCCGTCAACTCCGGCGCCACCGTGATGTCCGATACGTTTCCAGGCATCAGAAACCCCTCGACGACATGTCCCTGGGCCGTGACAACCCGGTGAATTTTTGCCGTGATCCCCGCCCGGTTTACGCCTTTCGTTTGAATCCCCCTTTTTGTCCCCCGCCGTGGCGGTGGACTTTCATGGTCGTGGAATCCATCAAAACCACGTTCATTCGTAATTTCTTTCTCTGCTGCAGATGGATCAGGATTTTCCACCACAGGCCGCGTTCGCCGCCACGGGAAAAACGTAGGTAAATCGGATGCCACGCGCCAAAACAGGCGGGAACATCCCGCCACGGGCAGCCCGTGCGCAGCACGAATAAAATCGCGCAGAAAACATGATAATGGCTGATCTTCGGCGGGCGACCCTTCCAGATATAGGCTCCTTCGATCAAGGACTTGATCTCTTTGTCGAAAAACTCAGGCGTAATCGGAAAAAAGCGGGTGTCCATCGGGCATCTCCTTTGTTGGAGATCTGATTCTACCAGAAATTATAACCTTTGATAACAGTTCCTAGTCACCCAACTCAACAACGCCCCCGACCTGGACACGTTCAGCGAAGAGCTGAGCAGCTGGACTGTCCGCCTCGCCGGTGCCACCGAACACAACCTCACCGGCACCTCGCGGCCGGATTTGTTGGTGGGTACCAATGCAGCCGACTATCTCTACGGCCGTGACGGCAACGATGTGCTACTCGGCAAGGGCGGGAACGATTACATCTACTCCGACAACGGCAACGGCAACGACACCCTGAACGGCGGCGCGGATAACGACCAGCTCTACGGCGGTACGGGCAAGCTCAACGTGCTGCAGTTCAAGGCCGGTGTGACCGCCAGCGAGGTCGTGGCCACGCGCTCGGGCACGGACCTGGTGCTGTCCATTGCGGGCACCCCCGACGAGGTGACCATCGGCTACTTCTTCAGCGACGACCCGGCCAACGCCTACAACGCGATCCAGCAAGTCAAGTTCGCCGACGGCACCAGCTGGGACGTCAACGCACTCAAGGACAAGGCCTTCGCAGGCACCACCGCTGCCGACGTCATCAACGGTCAGGCCGGGGCCGATTATATCTACGGCGGCGCGGGTAACGACACGTATGTGGTGGACAATGCCGGGGATGTCGTTACGGAGAACGCCAATGAAGGCGCTGACACCGTCCAGAGTAGCATCACGTTTACGCTGGGCGCCAACATCGAAAACCTCACCCTGATGGGGGCCACGGCCATCAACGGCACCGGTAATGTGCTAAACGGTGGCGCGGGGGCGGATACGTTAATCGGCGGGCTGGGCAATGACATCTACGCGGTAGACAACATCGGCGATATCATCACGGAGAATACGGGTGAAGGTACGGACACAGTGCAGAGTTCGATAACCTATACCCTCGGAACGAATGTCGAAAACCTCACGCTGACGGGGACAGCCGCGATCAATGGCACCGGCAATGCACTCGACAACATCCTGACGGGGAACAGTGGCGCCAACGTGCTTACGGGTGGTGCGGGCAACGATACCCTGAACGGTCTGACGGGTGCGGACAAATTAACGGGTGGCGCGGGTAACGACGCTTACGTCGTGGATAATACCGGCGACGTCGTCACCGAGCTGATCAACGAAGGCATTGACACCGTGCAGAGCGGCATCACCTATACCTTGGGCGCCAACGTCGAAAACCTCACCCTGACCGGCACCACGGCGGTCAATGGCACGGGCAATACTCTCAACAACATTCTGACCGGCAACAGTGCCACCAACACCCTGAGCGGCGGCACCGGCAACGACACCTACCTGTTCGGTCGCGGAGCCGGGCAAGACATCGTCAACAACCTCGACACCACCAGCACCGATGACAAAGTGGTGTTTGGTGCCACCATCGCCACGGATCAACTGTGGTTCACCAAAGACGCCAACCACCTGCGCGTCAGCATTATTGGCACGGCGGATCAAATCACGGTTCAAAACTGGTATTCAGGCGGTGACTACACCGTCAATAAATTCCAGGCATCCAATGGATCGGTATTGCTGGAAAGTCAGGTGCAGCAGTTGGTGAATGCCATGGCCTCCATGACACCGCCACCGGCCGGGCAACTGACGTTGACAGCCGAGCAGCAAACCGCCTTGAATCCAGTGCTTGCCGCAAGCTGGCAGTCAGCAGCGTAACGAAGGCCAGACGCGTAGCGCGTTTTAATTAAAGCACGTCCCGTGTGGTGATTTCGCCGCTTCTGCGCATTCCTGCACGTCGGACCGCCGGGACGACTGCATGCGACCGCCACGGACGGCGGGAGGCTAACTCCCGCGCAAAGCCAGCGCGCAGCGAATGAAGAGCAGCACAGGAGCAGTTGCCGGGATGCGCAGGCGACCGCATGGATAATGGAATGGCCCCCTCCCCATTTTGAAACGGCCTCGTTAGGGCCAAGATGGGGAGTCCAAAATGAAGATTACAACAGTAGGCATCGATATCGCAAAAAGTGTTTTTCATGCTATTGGGATTAACGCAATGGGTTCGATCCTAATGAAAAAGGAAGTCAAACGCATGAATCGTATGATTTTTGTAGCGCAGATCGAAGCGTGTCGAATCGCGTTGGAAGCGTGTGGCAGCGCGCATTATTGGGTGCGCGAGTTTCGCAAACACGGCCATGACGTCAAGTTCATTGCACCGCAATACGTCAAACCGTTCGTCACAGGTAACAAGAACGACGACAACGACACCACCACGATCGCAGAAACAGCGCAGCGTCCGACGATGCGCTTTGTGCCCATCAAAAACCAAGAACAACAAGATATCCAGGCCGTGCATCGTTTACGCGAACGCGGTGTCAAGGAGCGCGCAGCGCTTGTGAATCAGATACGCGGATTGCTCGCCGAGTATGGCATCGTGATACACCAAGGGGTAAGGGCGGTACGCCGTGCGATACCCGAGATACTCGAAGATGGCGAGAACGGATTGAGCGGATTAAGTCGCGAGTGTTTTGCGGGGTTATATGACGAACTGACGGCGCTCGACGAAAAGATCGCGAGCCATGAGCAAAAGCTTGCCGACATTGAGCGGACGCACGATATTTGTCAGCGGTTGGATGGGATCATTGGCATCGGCCCGATCACGGCAACGGCCGCCATTTTTCCGCGTGGTTAGGTCTGGTACCCAAACAGTATTCCAGCGGCGGCAATAATACGCTGCCAGGTATTAGTAAACGGGGAAACGCCTATTTGCGGACGTTGTTTATACACCGTACTCGCGCAGTATTACGTTATGCCGCCGTCAAGGACGATCGATTCAGCCGTTGGGCGGTCCATTACACGAACGGCGCGGACATAACCGTGCCTGCGTTACCGTGGCCAAAGGTGAGCATTATCGGTCAGCCGTATAAGCGGCATAATCGTGCGCTTGAGAGAGGACTTAGATAAGTACAAAAACCGTTCCAACGATTGCGAAGATACATCGAACTGATGATTAGATAGGTCAGACCAGTCCGTTCAAAACCTGTTTCGTGCATCGGCATTACCAGGCCGGATATATGGGAGCAATGATGGTGTCTAACATCGATAATTTATCTTGCATATTGGAGGGGTCAATATATGCACGACCCCATGGATGGAGGAGGTAGGGCAACGCAAGGGGCAGTTGGAAGCGACCGCTAGTGTAATTACTTGGCGGCCGCCACTGGCGTACGCAATGCCTTATCAAGGGCATTCAGTTCATTGATCTGCACTTCCAGAGCTACCTGGCGCACTTCTATTTCCTTGATCTTGCCTTCCAGGCTATCTTTCGAATCGTTGATTTTGCTAAGCGTCTCCAGCTGCTGCTCTAACTGCTGCTTGCTTTCATTAACCTGCTTGATCAGTGGCTGCATGATTTCTTTCAGCCAGTTGTCTACATCCTGATTAGCCTTAGACACAATAACACGGGCGTGACTACCAAGGGAGATGAAGAATTTTTTCACAACGAAGCTCTGCTCTGTCATGGTAGTCACGGGGCTGTTGCGGAATCTCTCGGCTTCCTCATAGAGCTTGTCAAAATCATCGGTATATTTCTTTACAGAAAACAACTTGGGTGACACACCAAGAGATGTACCATCTTCCTGAAATTTATTATAGACCGTTTGAACAACGGCATAGGTTTGGTCAGCCTGTCTGGCCACAACCTGCATGGTATCACGCATATTATCAAAAAATAATTGCATGCCCTTTTTCAGGCCACCCGTACTCCAGCTACCTTCCATATCCTTGCGTGATGTTGCAATCATCTTGTCGAATGCCGTCAGATTCAGGGCATCCATAATGATCTTGGCTTGCTGCGCCAGAACGCGACGGCTTGACTGAAAATGTTCAGTCTTTTTGTTGAAGGCGGCCTGCTTTTCACGGGTTTTACGCACCAGATGCTGCAATACATCTGTATTGGTACCATCAAGCCCGCGCAATTGAACGAGCTGTTTTTCTATACCCTGCATACGCACCTGTAGTGTATCGCGTGCATCATCAATAACAGCGCCGACTCTCCCGACAACATTATTATTTACAATCGTTTGTTTCGCGGGGACAACCTTGTCTGATAAAAAACGCTCCAGCAGCGGTAACCGGCTACGTTCCAGCAGTGTATGGTCCTGACGAATTTTGGCCAATAAGGCTTTTTGGGCAGAAACAGGAAAGACGCTCTCAGGCCCAACACCCAGCATACGTGCGGTTTCCTTGCACTGCGACTCTATGGTGGCGTCAACCTGCCCCTGATTCTTGATTTCATCCCACAAAGTATCAATTTTATTCAGTGCAGCAACCAAACCAATGCCTGCATCACCTCGACAACTTCTGATGTGGTTTTGCCACATATCCATATCACTGCGTGTTACGCCGGTATCAGCGGCCAGTACAAACAAGACGGCCTGGGCACTAGGTAACATACTCAGGGTAAGCTCAGGCTCGCTACCCAGCGCATTAAGCCCTGGTGTATCAAGCACCACCAATCCCTGCTTCAATAACGGATGCGGAAAACTGATCATGGCATGGCGCCATTGAGGAATTTCAACACTTTCCACAACGGCCTGTTTCTGCCCGTTACTATTTTCCTCAACATACAAGGCCAGACGTTTGGCTTCAGTAACAGACACCTGTTTAACCTTGACGACCTGCTGCAGGGTTTCAGCCATCTGATCGGGGGAATTTATATCAAGCGAGAACGTAGTCCAGCGTGATGAGTCACGCTTCAGGTCGGCAATACTACTGTCTTCCAGGCGGGTTTCAATGGGCAGCAAACGTATATACGGCGTCTCTTCCTGGGTATCATAAAACAACTCTGTCGGACACATGGTCGTTCTACCGGCATCGGACGGTAATAAACGCCGCTTGTAGTCGGAGAAGAAAATGGCGTTAATCAACTCCGTTTTGCCACGGGAAAATTCTGCAACAAACGCGATGGTCAATCGATCCACACGCAATGTTTCAACAGCATCATACAAGCGCAGAGTAATTTCCGAGCTTCCCAATTGCTGTTTATCCAGCCATTCCTGGAGGTGCAGTATGGTCTGAGTAATATCGGCCTTCCATTGATCGAAGGCACGCATTTGTTGCTTGAAACGGTCTTCTTCCATGCCCCTCACTCACTGCCTGTGAACATAAAAAACATATCCTGTTGTCTCTCGCCCTGCGACAATCCCAATCGGGTTATCGGTCGTTTTTTCACAGGCTTTAGCAAACACCCTGGAAAACTCTGTCGTGGCTCTATAAATACAAGTAGCGACCGAATGGCGCCAGGCCTGAACATGCAAATGCACTTTATCCTGCAATCCTGTCTTCAGGACCGAATTATGGGCATTGTTGCACAGTACCTCATCCAAACCCCAGTCCATTCCAACATATATGACCATTTCGGCCAGACGCTGATTACTCATCCCAATCCTCGCCCTATATCAATCAAGGGAGCAACCACCAGAATCTTGATCAAATGGAAAGCAAGCAGTAGTACAACCGGTGTCAGATCGAATCCCGAAATACTGGGAATCACACGGCGCAAAGGCGACAGTAAGGGTTCATTCAATGCATACAGCGGCCCATGAAGAGGATTGGCAGTGCCCGGCCCCACCCAGCTTAAAATCACCTGAAGTATGATGGTAATAGTATATATAGTGAGCACAAGCTCAACAAAATCCGCCAGTGACAACACCAGCAGCCCACCTATCGAATGAGTCTGAGATGCAATCAGATGAATTAACCAAACCTTCGTCACCTGTAACACCATCAGCACGATCACGGAGGCAACATCAATTCCACCCAAGCCGGGCACGATACGCCGTAAGGGAATAATCACCGGGTTGGTAACCTTAACCAGAAACTGGCTCGCCTGATTGCGGAAATCTGCACGAGCCCATTGTAATAAAAAACGCAATAACACCGCGCCAATAAACAGATCAAATACTGTCTTGATCAAAAAAACGCCGGACTCCGACAGGTAGGGATTATCAATCATTCTTCACTTTCCCAGTAACTCGGCCAGCTCGCCAGAACGATGATGTGCGGCAAATAACGCCGCCGAAAATAATGCCTGAACATCCCCTTCCTGCAATACCTTAATGGCTTGTTCTGTGGTGCCTCCAGGAGAAGTGACACGCGCACGAAGGACAGCCGTACTTTCACTGCTCTCCAGGGCAATTTTGGCGGCGCCATAGGCGGTTTGCAGCGTCAACAGGCGCGCTGTATCTGCGGGCAGACCCCGTTCACATGCCGCCTTTTCAAGGGCTTCCATCACCAGAAAAAAATAGGCGGGGCCGCTGCCTGAAAGTGCCGTCACAACATCCATATGTGCTTCATCATCCACCCATACTGCCAATCCTACAGCACGCATGATGGACTCTGCCAGATTATGCTGTTGTTTTGAAACATGGCGATTGGCATATAGCGCTGTGGCGCCACTCCCCACCATAGCAGGGGTATTGGGCATGGCACGCACAATAGCGTGCCCTCCTCCCAGCCACTCGCTCAGGGTCGGCTCACGAATACCGGCGGCAATGGATATAATTAACGGCTTCTTCTTCTGCAGGGTTTGCGCAACACTCTCAGCGGCCATTTTGAGAACCTGGGGCTTCACTGCGAAAATCACTACGTCAGCATGGGCAATGGCGTCCTCATTAACCGCCGTGGCCTGGATCAGAAAAGCCTGCTGCAAAGCATTACACTGGGCTACATTCGGATCAGATACCCAGATATTACGCGCCTGATAACCGTCTGCGATTAAACCGCCCACCAGGCTGCGCGCCATGTTACCGCCGCCTATAAAAGCAATTTTATTGTTTTTCATAAACACCCTTGTACATCAGGCATAATATAGTGGAAAAGGTGCCGTTACGCCAGCACGTTATATGAAAGCGCTGACACATCAGCGTTTCCATAACATATCCGGCTCACGGTGTTCTCTCACCAAAAATGGCACTGCCAATGCGTACCAATGTTGAGCCTTCAGCGATTGCCGCTTCCAAATCATTTGACATGCCCATGGATAGTGTATCAAGATCCAATCCATCTTCATTTAATCTTTCAAAGACTTCCCGCACCCTGCGAAAAGCGTGGCGCTGCGTGTCAAAATCCTGCAACGGCGCAGGAATAACCATTAAACCGCGCAGCTTCAAGTGGGGGAGCCTGGAGATCGCATGCGCCAATTTCCGCAAGGTGACCTGATCACTCACATCCACGCCCGCTTTTTGTGTTTCATCGCCCATCTTGACCTGCAGGCAGATATTAAGGGGTGATACCCGCTGGCTTTGCGCACTTAAACGCTGCGCAATCTGTTCACGGTCAACACTATGCACCCAGGCGAAGTGCTGTGCGATAGTGCTGGTCTTGTTGGATTGTATCGGGCCAATAAAATGCCATTCCATGTCCCGTCCTTGTAACGCCTCAATCTTGGGCAGCGCCTCCTGCACATAACTTTCCCCAAAAATGCCCTGCCCTTCCTGATGCACCACTTGAATCGCCGAGGTTGGCCATGTTTTGCTCACCGCCAGTAATGCTACTGTACCAGGAGATCTACCATAGCACCGTTCAGCCTGTACAATGCGCTGCCGCACCGCCTGCAGCCGCATACGCACCGACTCCATATTCACACCGCCACTATCCATCACTCAGGAACTCGTTTTGTACATATCATGTTTCGCAGTATAACCACTTATGTCCCCTGTATCATTAAACACCCCTCACGCTCAAGGCGATCATTTTAACTACAAAGCCCGCCACCATTCAAAAAATCACCCTGCCTGCCGCTAACGCTTCAACGACAGTTTATATACCAAAAATCACTTTTCATGGAGATTGAGAATGGACGTTACTGAACTACTTGCCTTTAGCGTCAAAAACAAGGCTTCTGACTTGCATTTGTCCGCCGATTTGCCGCCCATGATTCGTGTTGATGGCGATATCCGGCGTATTAACGTTCCGGCGCTTGACCATAAGGCGGTACAAGCCATGCTGTATGACATCATGAACGACCGGCAGCGCAAGGATTACGAAGAATTTCTCGAGACCGATTTTTCATTTGAAATCCCTGACCTGGCCCGATTTCGCGTTAACGTGTTCAATCATAATCGGGGGGCGGGCGGCGTCTTTCGTACCATTCCCTCCACTATCTTATCGCTGGAAGATCTAGGCTGCCCCGCTGTTTTCAGAGAAATCTCTGATGCCCCACGCGGCCTGGTACTGGTCACAGGCCCGACCGGCTCGGGAAAATCCACTACATTGGCTGCCATGATCGACTATAAAAATAACAATGAGTTTGGCCATATTCTGACAATTGAAGATCCGATCGAATTTGTGCATACCAGCAAAAAATGTCTGGTTAATCAGCGCGAGGTACATCGTGACACTCTTGGCTTCAATGAATCACTGCGCTCAGCATTACGTGAAGACCCTGACATCATCCTGGTGGGTGAAATGCGTGATCCTGAAACCATTCGTCTGGCGCTTACAGCCGCCGAAACCGGTCACGTGGTTTTTGGCACTCTGCATACCAGTTCGGCAGCAAAAACCATAGACCGTATTATTGACGTATTCCCTGCCGCAGAAAAAGACATGGTGCGCTCCATGCTATCAGAATCACTGCGTGCGGTAATTTCACAGGCATTAATTAAACGTGTCGGCGGTGGTCGTGTTGCTGCTCACGAAATCATGATTGGCACACCTGCCATACGCAACCTGATCCGCGAAAACAAGGTGCCACAGATGTACTCCGCCATTCAAACCGGTCAGGCCATCGGCATGCAAACCCTTGATCAATGCCTGCTGGAGCTATTAAAGAAAGGCACTATCAGCCGTCCTGACGCACGGGCACGTGCCGCCAACAAAGACGGGTTCAAATAAGGAGATCTCACACACAAAATATTTATTCCGCAATAAAAATGCGTCGGCCGTCCACTTCAATACAATGTATTGGGTGCCGGTATAGCTTCTCAAGATTCTCCCGTGTCAAAATCGCACGGGTTTCTCCAGATAAAATCTGGCCATTGTCCAGCAACATTAAAAGCTGATCACAATAACGCATGGCCATATTGACATCATGCAAAACCATCACAATCCCCTTGCGATCCTGTCGAACTTTTTGCATGAGCAGATTCATCACCATAATCTGATGATGTAAATCCAGGTGATTGGCAGGCTCATCCAGCAAAAACAGACATGGATCCTGCGTCAACAATGTCGCAATCGCGAGCCGCTGCCGTTCACCCCCCGAGAGAGTGTTCACCTGGCGTGAAGCCAGATCAGATAAATCCATCCAGGCAAGCGCCTGACGCACATACCGGTGATCTTCCTCACTCTCCCAATGCCAGGCCGTTAAATAAGGGTGGCGTCCAATGAGTGCCGTTTCCTGAACGGTACCAGGAAAGGGATCTTCAGTATGCTGAAAAAGCACGCCGACAAATTGAGCGATCTGACGGCGCGGCATGGCGCTGATCAATTGATCCTGCAATTTTACTGCGCCCATCTGGGGTGCACGCAATCCGGCCAGCGTATGTAATAATGTTGTTTTTCCAGCACCATTACGGCCCAGCAGACCCCAGCACTCACCGCGCTTGATGGTTAAATTCAAGTGGCCGCAAACGCTCTTTTCCGCAACAGTAACACTCAAATTTTGGGTTTCAAGCAGAATATCGCCCATGCTACAGTCGATGGCCGTCATTAACGCTGTCCACGCTGTAACAAATAAAGAAACACGGGCACACCCAATAATGCCGTGAGAACACCTACCGGTAATTGCTGCGGCGCCACCACGGTACGCGCCAAAGTATCTGCCACCGTCAGTAGACTGCCCCCCAACAACACTGCCGCTGGCAATAATAATCGCTGATCATTGCCCATGATTAGACGCAGCAGATGTGGCACTATCAACCCAACAAAACCAATACTCCCGGCCAATGTCACGGCAACCGCCGTGAGCAGTGAAGCAAGGATGTATATTTTCAGACGCAATGGCCTTACATCAACACCCAATGCGCCTGCCTGCAATTCGCCGCGTGACAGTGCGTTAAGCTGATGCGCCAGGGGCAAACACAAGACCATGCCCAGCAACAGCACCACCCATCCTGCGCCGGGATCCTGGACATGGCTCAAATCACCCATCAGCCAGAACAACATACCACGCAGGTGTGTATCCGGACTGATGGCAAGAATAAAACTGATAACAGCACCCCAGCCCGCCGCTATCACGACACCTGTCAGTAATAAGCGCGTTGATGTCCAGCTGCCTCGCCCACGTGCCAGTGTGAACACCAGCATCATGGATAACAGCGCACCACCAAATGCACTGCCAGTGAACCATACACCACTCACACCCATCAACATGGCCGTCAAGGCACCGACGGCCGCTCCACCAGAGATGCCCAGAATATACGGATCTGCCAAGGGATTACGCAGCAATACCTGCATCAGCGCGCCTGCCAGCGCCAACATGCCTCCGGTAGCAAACGCCGCCATTGCGCGCGGCAAACGTAAATCCACAACCAGATTACGGTATAAACCCTGCTCTCCCTGCATGATCGCCCACAAGCTCTGCCAATGCACGGTGATGCTGCCCAGCATTAATGCAAACAGCAGGCTCATGCCTGACAACAGCAACAAACCAACCACTATCCACCGCGCAGACATTACCGCAGAGTGATAACCGGCCATCCCCGCAACCGGGCATGTTCGGCCAGCGTATCATCAGGATCAACCGCAACAGGGTGTGTGACCATTTCCAGCAGCGGTAGATCATTGAGTGAGTCACTGTAAAACCAGCTGGATGCCAGATTCATGCCTGTGGCTTTTAACCATATTTTCAGATTTTCCACTTTTCCTTCACGGAAGCATGGCATACCACTGACACCACCACTGTAACGTCCATCGTGTATTTCCGGCTCTGTAGCCAATAAATGCTCCACCCCAAGCATGTTCGCAATCGGCTCTGTAACAAAACGATTTGTGGCCGTGATAATCAGCAAGGTGTGACCTTGAGCGCGATGTTGCTGCAACAAGCTGCGTGCAGCAGGTAACATGATCGGCTCTATTTTTTCGCGGATAAACGCTGCGCGCCAATCATGGAGAGTAGCCATATCATGCTCCGATAGTGGCTGCAGCGAGAATCTCAAAAATTCATGAATATCGAGCGTACCTATTTTGTATTCTTCGTAGAAACGGCGATTTTCATGCTCATAATACTCTCCATCGACCAATCCTCTTTCAATTAAAAAACGCCCCCATAGATAATCACTGTCACCTCCCAGAAGGGTATTATCCAGATCAAAAATTGCAAGATTCAAATCAACCACCTTAAAAGTAAAAAATTCTTCACCATTTATAGGACTGTTCACGTCACCGAAATTCTAGTACAGTATTCTGCCAAAGCACTAACACTTGCCCTGTTCATCAAGAGAATTGACTGCTATGTATCCGATCATTTCACGTATTTTGCTCGGTTTTGCGTTATTAACGCCCGCTGTCAGCTTCGCACAGCCCTACAGTACATTATATATCTTTGGTGACAGCCTGTCTGACTCCGGTAATGTGGCGGCCTTAACGGGTGGCGCTCAACCCAGCCCTGTCCCGTTTCGCAACCTCCATGTCATCATTGTTCAATACGACATCCAGCAATAACCTGGATAACCTGATCATTGCTGATCTCGGTATTGACATCCGCCGCCTCGACATCTTCGCAATGCTTGAAGATGTTATATCCAATAGCACCGCCCATGGATTCACCAACGCCACCGGCCAATACCACACTGGAGATGATCAAAATTACAGCATTCCCGCCAGTACTGCCACAGGCCTGACATGTGACGACCCTAACCGTTATGTATTCTGGGATTACATTCACCCCACTTCTGCCACCCACGCACTGGCAGCAGTTCCCGAACCCGCCATACTGGCTTTGTTACTGGTAAGATGTATCGCTTTACTCACACGCAAAAAAGTTATTTCCTGATTTCAAACCAGCCCGAGAAGTTACTCTCATGTCGAACACATCTCAAAATACAATGAAAACCTATATCGGGCGCATTGCCACTGGCCCGGAACTGAGTAAAGACCTGAGCCTGGAAGAAGCGCGGGACGGCATGCGACTGATTCTGGAAAACCAGGTTGATCCGGTACAGGCAGCCATATTTCTGATTGCCCTGCGCATGAAGCGTGAAACCGAGGATGAAAATCGTGGCGTACTGGACGCCCTGCGCGACGCCACCCACACGGCCATAGCAGATGTGGACGAGCTGGTAGACATCGCGGATCCTTATAACGGGTTTGAGCGACACTTGCCACCCTCACCTTTCCTGCCGGCACTTCTGGCGGCCTGTGGCCTGCCAGCAGTATCACACGGGCTGGCCGCCGTAGGTCCAAAATACGGCGTGACTCACCGACAAATACTCATTGCGGCCGGTGTAGAAGTAAACTTAACGCCTGCTCAAGCCGCCACACGTATCGCAGACCCGGCAATTGGCTGGGCATACGTAGATCAAAGCGTCTCCTGTCCCACCCTGCATCGCCTGGTGCCATTGCGCGAACTGATAGTAAAACGCCCATGCCTCTCCACCCTGGAAAAAATGACCGGGCCCGTGCGTGCGCGTGGCCATACCCGCCTTGTTATTGGTTACGTACACAAAGCCTACCAACCTCTGCTTGCCACGTTAGCACACCACGCCAGCTATGCCTCCGCGATGGTCGTACGCGGTATAGAAGGTGGCACCACCCTGGCGTTGCGCAATACCACATTATGCTCGGGGTATCATGTTGATGGGACGGCGTTCTCGATAACACTGGAACCAGGCATTGCAGGCGTCGCCTCAGATCAACGCACAGTACCCTTGCCAGCTGAGCTTGTGGAAAAGATAAAAAACTCAGCAACCACGACTGCCTTGAGCACGCTGGCCAAGGTGGCTGCCAGTGCCGGGATAGAGGCGTTACGCGGCACACCAGGATTGAGCTATGATAGCCTGATGTATACCGCCGCCGTCATCTTATGGAATCATGACAGATTTAATACATTACCAGATGCGGTCACTCATGTCCGAAAAATACTCGACTCCGGTCTGGCTCTGACCCATTTTCATAGCTGAAATCAAGAACATCCTTTACCGTAGCCCGACTCAATAACAACTTTTACATTCTCGTAACACCCGTATGACACAAACATGTATCAGACTCAGCCATTGATACAAATGTCTTGACTTCACTCAAAAAAACCAAGCAGGCATCTGACATCTCGCCACAAAAACCATTGCTGCAATACCTCCTTCCAAGCCACCTCAACGGTCGTCACAACACCAACAGCACCTAAAGTATTTGTGAAGAAATGCCGATACTTAGCATTGAGAGAGTATCTTCTGCCTGGTTATTCGAGCAACCACGCAAGAAGCATGACCAAGCTGGAATATTTGGAGAACACCTCTCTCATCTCACAGTACCGCAGGCCAAGGAAATGACACACCAAAACCACTCAGCCCCTAAATCGGCTTCTATCGATCCGCCCGGAAGACGCGCATTCCAGCGTTATCCTGTAGATCTGCATGCCTTCATCATGCTTGCACATGACATACGTCTGTCATGTGTCATCCGTGACTTCTGCATTGATGGCATGTTCTTAAGTTATCAACAACCTGCTTATCTTGTAACAATTGCTCAGGGATGCATCCCTGCTGCCGGCGACATTATAACCATTCACTGCCTCGTTCCGGCAACCAACCAAAGCAACTGGTTACAATTCCAGGCACGTGTCGTACGTGCTTTTGACAACGGTGTAGGTGTAGCATTCATCAATCCTGATCTCAATGCTGTACAGATCATGCATGATTTTTCTTTACTCAAAAATACCGGGAGATTAACCGGGCAGCCACAACAGAGTGAGTCATTAAAAACAGGCACAGTAAAAAAATCGTATCCTCATACGGATATTACAAACAATATCAAAATTGACAGGATTATAAAAGAATGCAACCGGACCATCGAAGATGCTCTTGAAGGGATCACCAAAAGTATAAATGCAAAAATGCCGGATCGCATGTTTGAAATATCTCGCGACACAAATAATCATAAAGAGCAAAATGTGTATTTCAATGCACATGACACATTGAAAAAATCGTCAGAAATATTCGCCCACGCCTTTCATTCCACTATTCATTATCAGTTAAAAGATATTGGCTATGAAAAATTAAGGGCATCATCAGGAGCGACACTTGATAACAATAATGTATCCGCGTCAGAGTTATCACTTGTAGAAGATGAAGTTCTGACTGAATGGCTATGTGTTTCCGACATTAACTACAGCATTGAATCCAGACAAAAGAAAATTCTCGTTGCAATAGAACAACGTCTTTCCGTGGCTTTCAATATCCCCATTGGAAAAGACAATAATCCTTATGGCCCCAATCTATTCACCGAATCATTCCTGAGCGCCATCAAAAATCTTGGGCTGACGCAGGCAGCCAACATGATTTGCCTTTCGGTGTTCAAGGACGTATTAATAGAGAAATCGTGTGATATTTACAAGACACTTGATACGGCTTTGACAGACTTCGGAATATTACCCGATTTTAAATATAAAGTTCCTGAAATAAATACCATACAACGAGTCTCCACACCACCCTCGAATACCGATAATAATACCAGTGTAGCCAAACGCAACCTATATCAAATTAACCATGAAATTCGCAAGTTGCGGGAAGAAATTACGCATCAAGCATCATCTCAGGCAACAACACTTCTTTCATCGCAGGGAAATGCGCTGCATCCGCAGATGATTTCATCAAACATGAATATGCAACTGCCACCCTCAAAACCACTGCCGGAACAGATATATACGGTCTCTGACGTCATTTCAGCATTGACCAGATTACAAGAAAATCACAACGGACAGGAAACCAACAGCAATGAATCCAGAAATATCAAATCCCGCATTCTCGCGACCCTGGAAAATATCAGCTCAGGCAGCGCCCAAAAAGAGATTAGCGCGCACGACAGTAGCGTTATAGAGGTCGCTGGTGATCTATTTAATGCTATACAAGGCGACTCGCTCGTAGCCAATAGCGTACGACCCTGGCTAAAGCGACTTGAGATACCTATTCTCAGATTGACTCTGGATGACAATACGGTGTTTCTTGATCGCACTCACGTCGCTCGCCAGGTGCTCAATAAAATTGCGCAGCTGGAGATTCACGATAATGAACAAGAGGATTCCAGTCAAAATACTATTAAAAATACCATTGACAGACTCATAGATCGTATTAACACCGAGTTCGATGGCACTACAGAAGTATTTGAGAAAATACTAGTACAACTGGACAGATTAATAAAAATTCAGGATCATGCCTACTCTGAAAATGTTAAAGATGTCATAACTGTATGTAAAAAACACACGGTTATGACAGAGCCAGAGGAAGATCCGGTAAAATGGGAAGCAGATATCTCTGACCCAACCTGGGGAAAATGGTTGAAACAGGCCCGCCGCCTCAAGGAAAGTGACTGGGTACTGTTTCTAACCGATGAGGACAATGCACGACGACTCCGTATTGCATGGATCAGTGAACACGGCAGTGTCTATGTGTTCGTAAACTCCCTGGGACTTCAGGAAAAAACTATCGGCATCCACAATCTTGCCAGAAAAATGTGTCGCGGCACAGCCATACCACTCGATAATGCCGATGATCCGGCGATGGATCGAGCGCAATATACAGCACTGCAAGAACTGCATGAGCAACTGCTCTATGAAACCACGCATGATCAGCTGACCGGACTGATAAATCGACGGGAGTTTGAGGCTCTGCTCAGTAAGGCTGTAGTGCGTGCCCGGCAAACAAATATACGACATGTGCTGTGCCTGATTGACATAGATAAATTCAGCGCGATTAATAATAGCTGTGGATATGCAGGTGGCGATAAACTTCTCAAGGAGCTTGCTGCTCTGCTCCAGAAGGAATTGAATGGCCGAGGTTCACTGGCACGTTTTGGCAGTGATGAGTTCGTCATGCTTGTGGAAAACTCTTCCCTTGATGATACTCTTGAAATTGCCGAACAACAGATCAATACCGTCACGGACTATCGTTTTGAATGGGAAGATAAACGTTTTTCGGTAGCGTTGAGCATGGGGCTTGTCCCAGTGAACGCACGCAATAGCAACATTACGGAGCTATTGCAGGCAGCAGAGTCAAGTTGCAAAATTGCCAAGGACACTGGAGGCAACAGACTGCAGGTGTACCATGCTGGCCATTCCCAATTGGCACAACGCAGTGCGGTAATGAAGTGGGTAGGAAAAATCGATGAAATTCTTGAAGAAGACCGACTTCAACTTTTCTGTCAACGCATTAATCCAATTAATGGAGACCCCAATATATCACCACATTTTGAGATACTCCTGCGCGTCACAGAGGATCAGGAAAACATAATATCACCCCATGAATTCATCCAGGCGGCAGAATGGTATGGGCGCATGATAGCAGTGGATCGATGGGTAATTACAAAAATTTTTAAATGGATGGCCGAGAATCACAGCACTATGGAAAGTATAGGTGCTTTTGCCATCAACATTTCAGGACAAAGCATTACTGATGACAGCTTTACAAACTTCGTCCTTGAACAGATGAATGATACAAAAATTCAGCCACATAAAATATGCTTTGAAGTAACTGAAACCGTCGGCATAACCAACCTCTCAGATGCGGCAGCATTCATCCTTGACATGAAGAAAACAGGTTGCATGTTTGCTCTGGATGATTTTGGCAGTGGCATGTCAAGCTACGCTTACCTTAAAAATCTACCCGTTGACATCATAAAAATAGACGGCGTTTTTGTAAAAAACATGGATGGAAATTCAATTGACTATGCACTAGTAAAATCCATTTGTGAAGTTGGACACTTCATGAATAAAAAAATAGTAGCGGAGTATGTGGAAAATGATGCCATTCTAAATCTTCTTGGCGAGATTGGTGTCGACTATGTCCAGGGATACGTCATAGATAAACCCGGCCCACTGGATCGCCTCATCATAACGAATAATAACCAGCAACCTGCGAAAAAAAATTAGCCTCAAACCTGCTCCTCCCTACAAAAAATTCCCCATACATGAGCAACACGCCAGGCGCCGTTTTGTGAAATTCCGCAAAATTTGATACACTGCCAAACATCATAACCTGTAATACGTAATGCCCAACCCAAACAGATATTAATATAACTGACAACCTGACATACACTGGAGAACTCACGTCTCTTTTTACCAAGCCTGGAGATAGCCTGTGTTTTCTGTATGGCTGCAATTTACGTTATGCACTCTCCTCATCGGATTGGCAGGTTACAGATTATCCCGCTATGGAGATGTGATTGCGGAAAAAACCGGTTTGAGCCGCACATGGGTCGGTATGATTCTACTGGCCACTGTCACATCGCTACCCGAACTGGCAACAGGTGTTTCTGCTATAACCATTGCCAATACCCCAAATATTGCGTTGGGGGATGCGCTGGGAAGTTGCGTCTTTAACCTGCTTATTCTCGTGATTCTGGATTTCCTGTATCGCAAAGAATCTCTGTACACACGCGCCAGCCAAGGTCATATTCTGGCAGCAGGATTCGGCATTATCCTGATCAGTTTTGTCGGTTTTAACCTGTTACTGGGTGAAAATGTAGAAAATCTTGCTATTGGCCACATTGGCCTTTATACCCCGGTCATTTTTATTCTCTACATTGTTGCTATGCGCACCGTATTTCTGTACGAGAAACAACAAATGGCCGCCTATGCTGAACAAACCACTCTGCGCTATCCAGATATAACACTGCAGCAAGCTGTATCCCGCTACACACTGGCCGCATTAATTGTGGTAGGTGCGGGTATCTGGCTGCCTTTTATTGGCACGGAAATGGCGAATATCATGGGTTGGAATAATACCTTCGTTGGCACACTGTTCATTGCCTTTGCCACCTCCGTACCAGAATTAGTCGTCACCCTCTCGGCACTACGCATCGGGGCTCTGGACATGGCCATTGGCAATTTGCTAGGAAGCAACCTGTTTGATGTTCTGATCATTGCCATAGATGATGTACTGTTCCTCAAAGGACCCATTCTGTCGCAGGTTTCACAGCATCATGCGGTTTCCGCAGTGTCTGCTGTCATGATGACGGGCGTGGCTATAGTCGGGCTACTGTATCGTCCCACGACAAGAATAATAAAAACCGTAGGCTGGGCCAGCCTATTACTATTTTTAATCTACCTGCTCAATATCTATGTACTTTACCTTTACGGTGAATAATTGACCATAAAAATATCCACAGAAATGTTTTTTAACACATGTCTATTTAGTAGCATCATGCCTATTAAATAATAAATTCCCTGCCCAACTCTTAAGATCGATCTCATTGATGCCGCTACTACTTAGCATTAACTATATTATAACCAGCACCTGATTTGACTCCCTTTCATCACCACATCCATGGTCATTAAAAATGCAGCCTGGGAATACGCAGGTTTTACGCATAATACAACTTGGGGAACATGATGTTTAGATTGTTACACTATATTTACAAGCTGAACTTACCTGGATATGCGGTGATACCCAATAACCTGCGGAGTAATAGGATTCATGCGTATCAAATTATTTCCAGGATTCATTTGTATGCCATTATTTTTACTGTATTGGCAACAGGCAGCACGGCATCGTTTTCCGCCGAGCAGGATTCCTCAGCTGCCCAGATTAATCCCACAACTGTAACCGCGCGCGGCAACCAGTCAGCAATCCTTACGCTAAAGGCATTTGGTCGTTATTCGATAACTGTAAATAGTTCACAAGGCGTGGCATTACAGACACTGGATAGAATGTCTGGCACGGGTGAAATTGCTGGCATACCCGGAAAAAAGGACGGTCGTCTTGATCTTTTCCTTGACCGTGGCACATACAAAATCTTGACTCATGCCGCAGAGCAAGGTAACGGCCAGGCAAAATTAAATGCACATGCTTTCCGCGAATTGAATACTGACCGCCCATCCATGTTAATTGATGAGCGAGTGGAACGTACAAGCCTTGGTGATTTCGAGCAGCGGTCGTACTGGCTGGAAATCAAGGAACAGCGCACTGTTGCAATTGAGGCTGCCGGGCGTCATTTGGCTGACCTTAGACTCTGGCGCGATGGAATCTGGTTAGTGGATAGCGCTCCTGAAATGATTACCAGTCAGGCACGTGCTGATCACCCCCTATCAGTTGCACGCTTTACTACCAAACTTGAACCTGGATTATACCTGGTAACCGCTTATGGTGGACCAAGCCAGCCATGGACAGATGCCGCCACGGAAAAACCATTTTTATTACGTTTTGGTATGCCAAAACTGGCAACTGCCATGCGCCAACAGTTCACCATGAGTGAGTTCGGTGTCGAACGATTTCTGGTTCCAAACGGACCAAATTATTTCCGATTGGAGTTACCGGTTGCAGATACTGCCAGTCTCCAGGTTAATAGTTACAATGAGCTGAACCCATTCCAGTCTCATGGCGCTATTGCCAATATTGACAAACGATCTCTACCACCTGTCGCCGAACTGAATGGCGTTAAAAACGATGATGAAAAATTGATCACCGTTACGATGGAAGCCGGTAAATCCTTTATTTTACAGCACTTCAATGCAGCAACCACTATCAATTTTACTGCTTCTGGAAATTATTGGATCAGCTCTATTCATGCTGGGTATGCGGGAGATTCTATCGGTGCGACAGCCGTGCTCACCCGCAGACCTTTCAATGGCAACGAAGAATATCTTGATGCGCAAACTGTTGATATGACACGCGGTATAACCTGGCATCGTCGTTTCAATTTACTCGATGAATTAACACTTTTTGTCAAGTTATCAGAACCATCAAAAATTAACGTGATTGGCCAAGGTGTCAAGGCACGTTATCGTTTCGAGCCCTTTCTCACCTCACGTCCCAGGGATTATAAAACTCCACCGTGGCAGGAAAATGGTTATGTATTTGAACTTGATCGTGGCCTTTACGTATTAAGTGTCATTCCGGAAACGAAAGGTATTCTCGATTTACAATTATTGCCTCCTGGTGGTGTATTGAATCAGGCGCTGTCCTATTTTTCAAAAGCTGTACCAGAAGTGAAGAGCATCATTGATCAGAATTTATTGGCAACTGATAATGCCAAGAGGGATAACTTGTCTCCGGTCAGTCCTGTGGTACGCTTTTCTGACACATCTCTGGATGGGAATGCCAGTTACACGATGTACCTGAATCGCCAGCCGGGCGTTACTTCTGGAGTAGTGCTCCGCCCCTTACCTATCGATTTGCGTGAATCATTACCTGTCACTCAGCGCGCAGGAGAACGGATCACTATCCCAATACGTGTTTCTGAATCAGGAATTCTACGTGCAGTGACTGAAAATGGCCGCGTATTGGAAATCGTGCTTGATAATAACAAAAAAGGTTCAGCCATTGCAGTCGGCGCGGGACGGTACACTGTATCCATCAAGGAAAGCAATACCATTCAGATGTACTCCCTTGTTCTTGAACCTGCACGATTGGCAAGCCAAACACCGCTACCTGCCATGCCGGATACTACGCTTGCGGGTCTGCCAAAATTTCCAACCATTTTTCCGGGAACACCATTCTATCTTGATCTCAAGCGTACAAGCTCCAGTAGTTTCAAGGTACAGGTGGAAAAGCCAGGACTTTATCAGTTTGAAACAACGGGCTTGTTACGTACCCACGGCAAGGTGCGTACACGCACCAACCCTTCCCTGTTTAACCAATCTGAAAATGGTATAGGTCGAAACTTTCTCATTCAAAACTATCTTCGTGCAGGTGAATACCAGCTTAGCGTTGATACCGTGGGAGAAACCGAGGGACACCTAGGGGTAAAGGTGACACGTACCGAAGTGATTGAAGGTGGCGAGTTGCGTGCAGGTGAAGTAGCACGTGCGTTGCTCCCAAGCACCCAGGCGCTCGCTTATAATTTTCGCATTAATCAACGTGGCACTTACCATTTTCAGGCAATGGGCCTTGGACGAAATTTCCGACTCCGTCTGGAAGATAAAAACGGTTGGCCGCTGTTCAGGCCGGAAATTAATGGTGACTTTACCGAAGAGTTTATGCCCGGCGACTATCGTCTCATCATACTTCCACAAACGGCCGAGGCGCGTGTCCTAACACGACTAACCAGAGTAATCAGTAAAAAACGCTATACAGGACATGGCCCTCATCTCGTCGGACTGGAATCAAAAACGGAGCATGTCTGGCGTGAACCCGCCAAAGGAGCGCCACGCATACCCGATCAGTGGGACTTTGACTTGCCTGCAACAGCGGATATCAGCCTGTCAATTGACAGTGATATGGAAGCAACACTGGTGAACATCACAGATCCTCAGCATCCTATTGCCAGAATTGAGGCCCGGAGCAACTGGATTGGTCGATTACCAACAGGACGCTATCGCGTTCGCGCTCAACATAGTCGCTCCAATAACCATATGAGTTATACATTGCAAATTTCATCCACTCAGCTTCTCGCAGGTTTGTCTCGTGAAATTCTGACCCCGGCTGTCATACCGATATCTGTGGGTACTGATGGGCTTGTCGAGCTACAGTCGTTCGGCGCCAGTGATGTACGTGCGCGCCTAGTCGATTCATCCGGCGAAATCGTTACACAAAGCGATGATCGCCCAGACGATTGGAATTTCCATATCGTACAGCGCCTGCGTCCTGGTGAGTACATCTTATTTGTTGATCCCGTCAATGAGAAACAGGCACAAACCCGTGTTTTCATGCATGCTCCTGGTGAAATTATTGAAAATCCCATGATACTTGGCAGTGATACTGAAATCAGGGATGAACGCGTTCATGTCTATCCGTTGATAATACCAGCGGATCGTACTCTACTGCTGGTGAGCGCACAGTCCACTGATACCGTAGGTCTTGCATTGGAGGGAGAATCAAAACAAGGCTGGATCAATCTCGGTACGGCTCTGGAAAAAACACCTTATCTGGCTTTGCCTATTGTCGCTGATCGTTTTCGAGCATATCGACTACGTGCCTGGTCAGCAGATCGTCGCAGCCTGAAGGTACGCGTAAGAGCTTCCGCAGCAGCGCTGCCCGTTACCACTGAAAATCAATGGCTACAAGGTAGCATTTCTATGACCCGTGTAGATGACGTCCGCTCAGAACTACAAGTAGCAATGATATCTTTGACACGGCCCGGAACATTTCGCATCAAGGGTGATCTTGCACGGCTTCAATGGTCGGATGGTGGTGCGTGTGCCGAGCAGATGGGTAACAACGCCGTGATTGGAGTCAGTGGTAAGACGTTGTGGTTGATATCACACCAGAACACGTCTGATGAATCACCATCATTTTCTGCAGAACGCCTGAAAATGCCCATCGGTGAGCAGGAATCATTGCGGCTTGAACTGATGGCCGGACGTATCGGTGCCATAGATTTACAATCTCACACCAAAGGTCCTTCGTTGCTCCTGGCACAGGCACGTACCGGTCAGCCGGGTATTGCCATGAGCATGAACAATGAACCTAACAGGATCGGACTGACACCAGGCGTAGCCGTTACTATGGCACTGCCCACCTCCACCGAGTCCGCCTTTGTATGGAATGCTGCAACTCCTGGTACATCAATCGAACTCGATGTACGTCAAGTACCGCTGCAATGGGCAGGCATAGAAACCTTTGGCATGGGGGCGCGTGATGGAGTGATCAATTCCAGAATGGCACTGCCGATCAAAATCCCTCATGACCTGTCACGAGGCACTCTACGCGTGCGTCTGACATTATCTGCAATGAGTGCAGCCATTTTCCTTAAAAGTGGGGTTATTTTGTCTACGCATTGGTCGGGCGAAGATACTTTGCAGGAAACCGAATTCACTGATGCTGACGAACTGTGGTTGCTAAACGCTGATTCACGCATTGCGCATTATAGCCTCGAAATTTCACAAGGCACCGTGGGAAGCATACCTGTATTGAAACCGGGCGAGCTCCTTGAGCATAATCTCAGTACGGCAGGACGGATGCGTGTTCCGGTTGTAATACCACCGATTGAAAAATCAAAGTCTAATAAAGATTTTTTCCGTCTACGAATCAATGGTAATACCCAAATACTATGGCTTGAAAAAGGTGGACGCATTGCCAGTGGCAATGACATCATTGTACGCGATAGTGGTGTACTGTGGTTGCAGCATCAACCTGGCACACTGGTCGCCTGGCTTGAAGAACCGCTGCGCTCACCCGGTACACAACTTGTCACAGAATGGTTCAAGTCCCTGCGTGAAACACCGATCAAACCACCACAGACAGTTAACCTTTCTGGAAAATCACAAATTCTCTCCCTCCAACTTGAACAACCCACAATGATCCATGTTCGCACCAGCGTACCGGTAGTGACTCATTTCATGGTTGAAGGAACATCACCAAAAACCGAAGCACATCTGCAAGGTGCCAACATTAATCTTCTGGCACCCACCGGATTATCACGGCTGGTATTACGTGCGGTAGGGGCGGATAACCTGTCTGGTGTAGCTACCGTTATGATAACCGAGGTCACCCGTTTAAACGAAGGAGCGGGATCGGAAGTGTTACTCGCACCAGGAAGTGCACGCCTATTTTCTTTCGAAATCAAACAGCGTACACCGATTGGAATCGGGGTACGCGCTTCATCCGACATCGTGAACAGTATATTGTATAACTCAAAAAGTGTCGTGCAATCACAAGGTGTAGTGCAAATGCCAACCCTGTCACCAGGACGTTATTATCTTTCCATTGAAGCACCAAATGATACTGCACCAATATTGGTACAACCCATCATTTTCGGACTTATCAAACCAGACACACGTCCCCCTTATGAAATCCTGCGTCGCTATATTGAAGGACGCAACAGTGACGCATTGATTTATATGCCACAACCTCTTGAAATATCGCCGGACGTAATCCCAGTGATTCCTGATGAGTCCTCACCCTCAACAGACGAAGATAGTGAATTTCCGCAATCCTCAAGTGAAGATGAACAAGACACAAATGAGGAACCACAATGAAAAACGTATTGATATATAAACTGATTGGGTTATTATTATTTTTTACCTCATTATTGGGCATGCCCGCACCCTTATACGCTGCTGAATCCACCGCAAGCGGAACCCTGGCACAACCGCCTGGCGTATCAGTGATTCCGGAAAAGTTCCTGCGCCGCTGGGATCCAGTGACTTTCTTTTTCGATGCGGAAAGTGGTCATGCACAAGGTGAACCCGAACACCAGCCATCACGTTTTGTCAGCATGACACCAGCACACCCTGGCGTATATACCTGGCTGGACGCCAGAACATTGCAATTCCGCCCGGTTGAGCCCTGGCCAGCATTGTCACGCTTTTCTTTTCGGATCAAACAGAAAAACCATGATCTGGTGACACTAATGGAAGTTCCCACACACACCATCCCCGCTGACCGCGAAGAAGGATTAAATCCGATAGAACGCATTTCCCTTACTTTTTCAGAGCCACTTGATCCAAAATCACTCCGCCAGATGTTGCGTATTGGCATACGACCATTGCCAGGGATTGATGACAACCAAACCCGTTGGCTAGATCAAAAGGATTTTGATCTCAAGGTGATGGAGCGCGTACAGCGTCGCGATCCAGCCAGCTACGTGCTAACCCTTGACAGACCGATTCCAAGTGGTCAACGCGTGATTGTGCGCCTGCGCCTGTCACTCGAAGACAGTACGACAGAGTCATTCAAGGATATTAGTTTCACCACTTCAGAATCATTTCGCATCATCAATATGGGATGCGCTGAACTGCGCCTGCCGATCACACCCGAGGGTGTCACATATGCCCGTGATCAAGCATTAACATGCAGCGCTGATCGTCGCCAGGTGCAAATAGAATTTTCCGCACAACCAAAGGCCTTGAGCCCGGTCGAAGCGCGTAATCTGGTGCGCTTCACTCCGGCAGTCAAAGATCTAGCATTCCAGATAGCCGGTCGCCGCCTTTTGGTTGATGGTAACTTCCAAACTGACACATTGTACCGCATGAGCGTGATGCCGCTCGAACTCACCGATATGCGTAATCGTCCATTATTATCCAAGGCATCGAGTCAGCTTTATTTGCACTTTCCACCCAAACCAAAATTTCTGCAACCACAGGTGGGACAAGCGATCGTGGAACGTTTTGGGCCACAACAACTGCCTCTCAGTGGGCGCGGCTTCGAACGCGTTGATCTACGTGTTTATCCACTTGATCCATTGAACCGCTCATTCTGGCCCTTTCCAGAGCAACCCGTGGTCACTGATGAACAGGCAGCCCCGCCTGCACCAGGCGAGGAACCTTCTACCTTCATGACTCCAGGGTCACAAATTGATGCCCGTGGACTGATGCGCCAATTGCGCACACTTGGATCACCACCCTTATCAACCATAGTGAAACTACCGCTGCGCGCGGCGGGTTCGGCCGCCCGCTTCGGACTTGATCTGGCGCCACATTTCGCCACCATCTCCGGAAAACAGCAACCTGGCACCTATCTGGTAGGTGTGCGAAAACTGGATGAGACTGCACAACGCAGCTGGATTCGTGTGCAGGTCACCGATCTTTCTCTGTCAACCATTGAAGAGGAAGATGGCGTTAGATTTGCGGTCACTTCTCTGGCAACCGGCGCGCCCCTCTCGGGCGCTGAAATCAGAGTGGAAGGCACGCGCAACAGCAATGAATGGAAAACTCTGTTACAGGCAACATCCGGCCCGGATGGCACCTATCGCTGGCAAGCACCGGGCAGTAACAGTCGCGATAATATAATGGTACGGCGTATTGTAGTTCAGCAGGGGCGTGATGTCTTGGTACTTGACCCTGTACGCCAGCCAGATCGTTACGCGGATAACCTCTGGGGTCGTCCTGGTGGAGTCTGGTTACAATGGACTCAGGAACATCTCTCCCATCGTAACGAACCTACACAAATGGTTTGCCACATGTTCACTGAACGCCCCGTGTATAGACCCGAGGAAAAAGTGTACGTCAAAGGTTATATCCGTCATCGTCATCGCGGTGCTATCAGCATTGTCAGCGGAAAAGGTACGCTTGTTGTCGAAGGTCCAGGTGGCTTGTCCTGGCGTTATCCGGTTACGATCTCAAGCATGGGCAGCTTCAATCACATTTTTGAGGAAGCCAGCACACCAACCGGCACCTATCGTCTCTACTTTGAATTCCATGACCAGACACAATGCGGTGCTGTGAACATTTTGAAGGAAGCGTATCGTACACCGGAGTTTGACCTGAGACTCAGTGCACCCGATCAGGTACCATTGGATCGAGAATTCAAGGTACAACTTGCCGCACAATATTATGCAGGTGGACAGGCTGCCGATCGCCCCATACGCTGGCGAGTAACGCAGTTTCCTTACGCCTGGACACCCGCTAAACGACCTGGATTTTTCTATTCTTCCGACGGACGTTTCTCTGGCCGTGAAGGCTTTCGTGGCAATGCAGTCATCGAACGTGAAGGAAAAACCGATGAACATGGCGCATCCAGCCTGACACTAAACCCGGCCACCGAAACCACCAGCCAACCCAGAAGTTATGTTATTGAAGCAACCGTAACAGGTGCTGATGATCAAACCGTCAGCGCAACACAACGTGTGTTGGCATTACCGGCTGTCGTATTGGGTATAAAGACGCCACGCTATCTCGAACGTGCCAAGAGTGTAAAACCAGAAATTATTGTCGTCGGGCCGGATGGCGGGCTGGTAGCACAGCAAAATGTTACTGTTCGATTGATCAAACGCGAATGGCATTCTCATCTGCGTTCCGATGATTTTTCACAGGCTGAGCCAAAATACATCACCGAGGTAGTGGATAATAAAATTTCCGAGCGTCAGGTAAAAAGTACGACCCAACCACTGCCGGTTGAGCTCCCACTGGAAGGAGCCGGGGTATATGTCATCGAACTTGAAACACAGGATCGCCTCGGACGCGCCCAGACGGTGTCCGTTGATCTCTATGCCGGAGGTGACGAACCAATGACCTGGTCGCGCCGGCCCAGTGATGTGTTCAAGGTCACATCAGATAAGGCAAGTTATATTCCCGGTGAGACCGCACACCTGATCATTGAAAGCCCATTTCAGCAGGCTCATGGACTCGCCATTATTGAAACACCTGAAGGTAATCGTTATCAGTGGTTCATGGTCAAGGCAGGAGCGGCCAGTTTCGATATACCCATTCAAAAACACTTTGTTCCACGCCTGCCAGTACATTTCGTCCTGATGCGTGGTCGTATTCCAGGCGTTCAACCCATTGCAGGGGGGCGTGTAGATCTTGGAAAACCGGCGACCGTGGCGGCTACCAGCTGGTTAACCATCGAACCCGTCGAGCATCAGGTAAATGTTGAGCTTGTACATCCCGAGCGCGCACGTCCAGGAGAAACCATTGATGTAAAAATTACACTGTCTGATCGTACCGGAAAACCAGCAACCGGTGAAGTCACGCTCTGGTTGGTGGATCAGGCAGTACTTGCACTGGGCAAGGAGCAACGACTGAATCCAGTACCTGATTTCATCACACCCGTGCGTTCACGAGTGGGCATACAGGACACACGTAACTGGACACTCGGTATCCTGCCCTGGAGTGACGAACCCGGAGGAGATGGTGCCGGTGCCGAAGCCGATGAAGGTTTGCTGGACAAAGTCACCGTACGCAAGGATTTTCAGTCCGTACCGTACTTTAATCCAGTAATAGTGATTGGTACAAAAGGGTCGGTCACTGTTCGGGTAAAACTTCCTGATAACCTCACCAACTTCAAGCTACGCGCCAAGGCAGTGAGCGGCCCTGACCGCTTCGGTGTCGGTACCGGCCAGGTGTCAGTGCGATTACCGGTAATAGTACAATCCGCGCTACCACGCTTCGTGCGTCCTGGCGATCGCTTTACTGCCACGGCTATTGGCCGCATTGTCGAAGGTGAAGGCGGTGCCGCAAGCGCAGAGTTACGCGCCAATGGCGTTGAGGTAAGTGGTAATGCACGGCGAGTGCTTAATCTAAAACTCAATGAGGCACAACGCATTGAATATCAGGTTACGGTTCCAACCCCACCCATATCCGCGCAGGGTGAAGTAAGTTACGACAAAGTCAGCTTCACCGTTGCAGTTGAACGAACAGCAGACAAAGCTCGTGATGCGTTCGAAGTGAAACTGCCAATACGCCCTGACCGTGTTAAATTAACACAACGCCAATTGATTGAAATAAAACCAGGAGCAAGTGCAGAAATACCGGAAATTTCAGAAGCAGTACGCGCAGGAAGCTTACAGCGCTCATTCATCGCTTCTGACCAACTGGCATTGGTGCGTATGTCCGCAGGACTGGATTTTCTACTGAATTATCCACATGGCTGCACTGAACAGAGACTCTCTCGGGCGCGTGCGTTTCTGGCCTTCAAGGAATTCAACGCACGACTTCATCGCGATGGACAGGACAAAGAACTGAAGCGCGTTGTCAACGATGTGCTCGCCTGGTTGCCCAGTGTAATTGACACCCACGGCCTCGTATCCTATTGGCCGGGTTCCACCGGATATGTTTCCCTTACCGCGTGGGTAACCGAATTTCTGGTGGAAGCACGTCGTGCAGGATTTTCCATTGACCAGATGATGTTTGATCGCCTGATCACAACCCTGCAACAGGCATTGCGCTCTGATTACAAACATTTCATCACGGGAGAAAACTACACAGAACGCGTCATGGCATTAAATGCACTGGCGGCAGCCGGTCGACTTGACACCAGCTATGTAGCCGAATTAGCGCGCCGTAGTGAATATCTTAATCTTGAGTCCAGCGCACAGGTATGGCGGTTACTCGAAACCTCTGGTAATCAGTCTTCCGCTACCCGGGAAGCATTGGGTAAAAAAGTACGTGGCGGGATCGTCACCCGAATGTATCAGGGCCGGGAAATCTATGGTGGCCTGCAGGAAAGTGCAAGTGCACGCAATGGCCTGATTCTACCGAGCGAGACCCGAACATTGGCAGAGGTGGTACGTGCATCTTCCACAAGCCAGAAAACTGATCCACGGCTTCCTCTGTTGACCGATGCACTGGTCACTCTGGGACAGGACGACGGCTGGGGCTCCACTCAGGCGGATGCGTCAGCCATGCTCGCCCTGTCGGACTACCTTAAACGGAAGAATGCAAAGGGCGAAACTCATCGGTTGAATGTCAAGATAGGTACACAATCACAAATACTGGAGATTAATCCAGCAAACCCGATCGTACAGATCTCAAACAACAGTGCAGCCAAGATTACATTACGCTCTGAGGCAACACAACCATTGATTGTGCGATCTGAAACCAGTTATCTGCCACAGGCGCTGGGCTCGCAAGCCCTTGCAGGAACGAGTGGCTTTGTTGTCACTCGTGAAATGCTTCGCCAACGTAGCGATGGTGCGCCCGCAGACAAAATTTCCCTGAACAAACCCGGCATTACCGTACGTCTATCAGTGGGTGATGTAGTAGAAGAGCATATTGAAGTTATCAGCAATTCAAAACACAACCATGTCGCTATTGCAGTGCCTCTCGCAGCAGGACTTGAACCACTCAATCCAAAACTGGCTACTGCACCACCGGAAGCAACACCCAGTGGCACTCTCAGCATCACGCCCAGCTATGTTGCCTATCTGGATGACCAGGTGACTTTCTATTATGACGAATTACCCAAAGGAGCTCATCATTTCTACTTCCGTACCCGCGCCACCGTCCCAGGGCAATTCACTCAACCACAAGCGCATGCAGAATTAATGTACGATGCAGCAATTCATGGTGAGTCGGCCGGTGCCCTGGTTGAAGTGAGTGCAAAATAAACGTGGCTTGACTAAATGTGTATTCTGATAATGGTATCTATCAGGTTAGATTCATAAAGAATGGATGCGTTGAAAAATTTTAGATCAACCATATCACGGCATACCATTTCATTACGCCTTATGGTGGTGCTGTCACTGCTTGTCTTGCTGGTGATACTGATTGTTGACATCCTGCGCTTCGATATAAATGGTCCATCACCATCATATTTATTGCTCGATCGTCACGGGGACTTCATTGCCGAGCTTGCTGATGAAGGACAGGATTATGGATATTGGCCAGTAAAGGAATTGCCACCACGTGTGGTTGCCGCTGCCCTGGCGCTGGAGGATCGACGTTTCAACAGTCATCCGGGGGTGGATCCACTGGCTATGTCACGTGCGTTGTATCAGAACATGACACACGGCAGGCGCGTGTCTGGCGCATCGACCATTGCCATGCAAGTAGCACGTCTGCTTGACCCTGGAGAACGTAATTACTGGCATAAGCTACGCGAGTCATGGCGTGCGCTGATGCTGACGGCACGCTATGGACACGATGAAATTCTTGCCGCTTATTTGCGCCTGGTACCCTATGGAAATCGTGTTCATGGCATTGCCTATGCGTCCCGGCGTTATCTTGACAAACCGGTAGAAGACCTGAGCTGGGCCGAGATTGCATTTCTTTCTGCCATACCTCAAGCCCCAGCGCGAATGAATCCATTTAACGTAGATGGCAGGCAACGTGCCATCGCTCGCGGAACACGACTTTTGCAACAATTACATGACACCGGTGTATTGTCCCACGCGGAGGCTGAGCTGGCACAAAAGCAGATTCGTGACATCCACTTCCCAAGGCCCGTCACACGTTCCACACATAGCCTGCACGCGATAATGAAACTCAAGAAGGTATTGGCAACAGGCATATCCAACAATGGCAAAGAACCTTATCGCATCATCACCACATTGGATCTTGATCTGCAAAACCGTGTAATGGAACTGGCTGGTGCTGCCATCAATCAATGGCAGCACCAGGGTGCCGGAAATGCCGCCATTGTTCTGCTTGATCGCGAAAGCAATGGTGTTCTGGCCTGGCTTGGTTCAACCGATTACTTTGATCATGAGCAGGCCGGCGCGATCGACTACGCCCAGACTTTGCGTTCACCTGGCAGTGCCTTGAAACCATTCCTTTACGCATTGGCACTGGATCAGGGGAAAATTACATCGGCTACCATTCTTGATGATTTACCCACAGCCAGCTATGGCGTGGTCAATGCGGACAGAGCCTATCTTGGCCCCCTGCTACCCCGTCAGGCATTGGCTAACTCACGCAACGTACCGGTTGCCCGCCTCCTTAACGATATCGGACTGGAACAGGGATATGCCTTTTTGCGTGAACTCGAATTACATCATGATGAACAGGATGCACAGCGCTATGGCCTCGGCCTTTCGATCGGTGCCATGCCCGTCACCCTGGAACACCTGGTACAAGCCTATTCAGTATTGGCAAATGATGGTCAGTGGCGTTCGCTGAACTGGTATGCGGGTCAGCCAGACAAGGTTCGACAGCTTCTGTCGCCTGGTACCGCACGATTGGTATCCCTGCATTTATCAGACCCGGGCGCCAGACTACCTTCATTTCCACGCATGGGCAGCACCGAATACGCGTTCCCCGTCGCATTGAAAACCGGTACATCCCAGGGCTTGCGCGACGCATGGACCATCGCCTATTCACGGCGTTACCTGATTGGCGTATGGGTCGGACATCCTGATGCCCGATCCATGCACGAGATCACCGGAAGCAGCAGTGCCGCCGAGCTGGCGCGGCGAGTGCTTAACACACTGCATGGCAATGAAAAGCACGGCATGGCTGATTCAAGCTTTCCACCACCAGAAGGATACAATAAAGTAGCCATATGCGCATTAACCGGCAAGCGTGCAACACCGGCCTGCGACCCTGTTGTTGAAGAATGGTTCCAGCCCGGCCATGAACCCCAACAGGAAGACGATGCTTATCTGCGCCTTGCCATTGATTTACGCAACGGCCTGCTCGCACATGCAGGCACTCCCACAGACTACGTTGAACAGCGCACCTTCATCAATCTGCCGCCACGTTATGCAGATTGGGCTATGCAAACCGGACTCCCGCACCCACCACAAGCGGTAAGCACGCACGGCGAGACCAGTAAAAAATCATTAAAGACGCGTTTACCCAAAAATATCAGCGTCGCATCCCACGCCAGTCCATCGGTATTGAATGTGGTATCACCCCGTGATGGACTGAACCTGCTGCGCGACCCATCGCTGCCACCCACCCGCAACACCATCAGCCTTCGCGCCGAAGTAACACCTCCCCTACACGAAGTACTTTGGGTGGTAGACGGACAACCTTATCAGTTAGCTTCCTATCCTTACACCGTACGCTGGATACTCCAGCCTGGCACACATGTTATTCAGGTGCGGTCCCCATTTTCTTCAGAAATATCCGCGCCAATACATATCAAAGTAGAATAATTACCGAATTTTATGACAATAACATCGAGCGGTGCACGTAAGCACTGCTCGATGTTATTCATGGTTTTTCAACAACCTTAAGACGTAATTATTTCACACGCGTGACAACCGTGGCCGTATTATCACCCAGATAGGTATCAGGCGTCGTACTGGTCACCGTCGCACGATTAGTAATGGTTCCGCGTACCTTGGCCTTGGCCACAATTGTTACTTTGACAGGTCCAAATCTATATGCACCCAAATTGCACGTGATGGTTACTGTTCCTGTGCAAGTGCCTGCCGTGGATGTCACCGACACGAGTGACAAGCTGCTGGGCAATGTATCCATTAGCGTGGCATTACTAGCCGCCAAAGGACCACCGTTGGAAACTTCCCAGATGTAAGTGATATTGCCGTCCCGAATCGCCGAAGTCTGGCTATTGAGCGAGTGAACACTCAGCGCTGCGTTGTTTGCAAAGACGGAAAATTTGATTTTTGCTGAATTGTTTTCAGGATTAATATCAGGGGTAGTCGTCATTGCAACAACATCACTCTCGTAATATGCCGTAGAAGCATTGATGGCAAGCGGTATAACCGTAATGGTTACAATCGCACTTTCACCGCCTACAAGATTACCCATCGTGCAGGTAACAACGCTGACACCATTACAGATTCCCTTGCTTGACACCAGTGACACCATGGTAAAACCACTTGCAGGTAGCGTGTGCACAAGTGTTGTGTTTGTCGCCGTCATGTTTCCGATGTTCGTGACATTAACCTTGTAAACCAGAGGCAAACCTACGGTAGCAGGTAATGGTGTAGCCGTCAGAGTGACACTTAAATCTCCGGCCATGGCAACCGGTGTAAGGCGAAATGGCCGCAGATAGGTATAATCAGCCCGGGTACAGGCCGCTGTCATCTGGCCAGCATCATTGATATCGTATGCTGAACAATTTCCAGCACCCAATTCAGGCGACAAGTCCCTGATCACATCGCTCTGCCAGATAAAGGCCCGGCCATAAGGTGTGTTGGGAATAAAAAATCCACCAACAATCTGCCCGGCATTATTAATACCATAGGCATAGGATTGTGAGCCAGCAGGGAAACCGAGATCACGTAACACACCGTTTTCCCATAAAAATGCCCGCCATTTGCCTGTGCTACTGACAGAATAACCCACCACTTGACCAGCATCGTTAATCGCATTGGCAACGCTGCTGACATCACCGGGCAAGACACCGATTTGCTGAATCGTTCCATTCCGCCATATCACAGCCCGATACGATTTCGTATCCGTGTAATAAGCCGAACCTACAACATCCGCGTTATTATTGATATCACTGGCATTACCGGCAGCACCTGATGAGGGTACAGGCAACGGCGTCACCACACCATTTGTCCACACACCAAATATACCACTGAAGGTACCCGCAATCTGACCCTTGCCATTGACGGCACCCGGGTTGCCTGAACCGAGATCTGTGACAGTTCCCGCGTTCCATGAATAAAACCGGCCAGACTCTGCATACACCACAACACCAGCATCGCTGATACCTGCGGTAGTGCTAACCCGCCCATCACCCGGCGTCAGATCCGTGAGTTTCCCACCTGCATTCCAGTAAACAGACCAGGTAAAATCCTCACCATAATTCGAATGACCCGCCACAGCACCACTGGCATTGATATCAGTAGGTGTTGTGAACTCAAAACCACCCGATACCGGTTCCAAAGTATCTACCTTATAGATCATCGCCAGTGCTGGCGCAGCCATTCCAGACAATAACACGGCGATAAAAGCCATGCTTGGGATATCACGGGGAATCTTCATGGGTTCTCCTTAAGCTACGTTAACTACCTTATTGTCGCGCACACCCGGAGGGCACAAGCGTATGCTCAGCTCACAGGGAGCCTGCATCGTAGCGACGAAAAATCACAAAAGTATCACGTAACAGGAAATACCTTTTTTGACAAAGAAGCGGCAGTGAACATCTAAACCTTGGCGGGGTATCGTATCATCCATTTCTGAGCTGCCTATGCGGCAGTGAACAGAAGAACGCAACCGGGTGCGCCGCGCATTGGCTTTCTGAGCTGCCTATGCGGCAGTGAACGGCTCGGCAATAATCGCGTCCCGGATTTCTAGTTTCTGAGCTGCCTATGCGGCAGTGAACGATGTCCTCGATATCGATACCCTCCTCCTTAATTTCTGAGCTGCCTATGCGGCAGTGAACGCTCCTGGCTCACGATATACCCACCATGACTCTTTCTGAGCTGCCTATGCGGCAGTGAACTTTTTGGGGACGCCAATACCCCCCTTCCGAGCTTTCTGAGCTGCCTATGCGGCAGTGAACACCCAGCGCAGGTCTTCTGTAAACTCTGCTGCTTTCTGAGCTGCCTATGCGGCAGTGAACGTGGACTAACGATGCTTCGCCTAAAGCTCGGCTTTCTGAGCTGCCTATGCGGCAGTGAACGTCAAACTCATCTATGCAATAGTCGTCTTTATTTTCTGAGCTGCCTATGCGGCAGTGAACTTATATAGAGACAATGCAGCCAGCAACAGGATTTTCTGAGCTGCCTATGCGGCAGTGAACCGCTAGAAGAATGTAATCACCAGCCACCGACGTTTCTGAGCTGCCTATGCGGCAGTGAACTATTCCGCGCAGATGCAAACCCTTCGGGACAATTTCTGAGCTGCCTATGCGGCAGTGAACTATTGCGCTCTACTTGTCTAGCCTTCGCCCCTTTTCTGAGCTGCCTATGCGGCAGTGAACGTGCGGCGCGTTTTGCCGCTCATACTCAGCCCTTTCTGAGCTGCCTATGCGGCAGTGAACGTACCTTCCGAGAAGATTAATACTTGGGACATTTTCTGAGCTGCCTATGCGGCAGTGAACTTTCCGGCATAATTCTAATGCCGCGCACTCGTTTTCTGAGCTGCCTATGCGGCAGTGAACAAAGGCGCGATAGATCGTATCCCGTTTTATCGTTTCTGAGCTGCCTATGCGGCAGTGAACTTCGCCCGGACGGGGAAGGCACCATTATCAGATTTCTGAGCTGCCTATGCGGCAGTGAACGTCCCAGAAGACCTTAACCACTATTTTGACATTTTCTGAGCTGCCTATGCGGCAGTGAACTTGTGGAGGTAGTTACCGACAACTTTCGAGTTTTTCTGAGCTGCCTATGCGGCAGTGAACACCGCGATAGCAGCTACGAAAGACTTGGCTTGTTTCTGAGCTGCCTATGCGGCAGTGAACAAGTGGGTCGCCAGGTTTGAAGGCTTCCGGCTTTTCTGAGCTGCCTATGCGGCAGTGAACGCACCAATATCCCCTTCCGAGTGAGGGAGGGATTTCTGAGCTGCCTATGCGGCAGTGAACTAGCCAAAGTCAATCATCGGTAGGATCCTTTATTTCTGAGCTGCCTATGCGGCAGTGAACGTGTTGGATACTTGAGTAGCGCCGGCATATGTTTTCTGAGCTGCCTATGCGGCAGTGAACGTGCGCCGGAAGGCTTGCGCCACCTGATTACTTTTCTGAGCTGCCTATGCGGCAGTGAACGTGGCGTTGTCGTTGTACCTTACTGTTACTGTTTTCTGAGCTGCCTATGCGGCAGTGAACTCTTGGAGGGAGTCACTGCACTCGACTCGGAATTTCTGAGCTGCCTATGCGGCAGTGAACCGCCATGCGTCGACCGGTGTGGGTTCGCACCAGTTTCTGAGCTGCCTATGCGGCAGTGAACTAAACCCTGCAGCGCGTATTTCAGGCGTACGCTTTCTGAGCTGCCTATGCGGCAGTGAACAATCAATTGCGCGGTGACTTGTCCGAGCTGTTTTTCTGAGCTGCCTATGCGGCAGTGAACGTGCAGCGCGGCCATTCGGTCGGCCTGTTGCTTTTCTGAGCTGCCTATGCGGCAGTGAACACGAAACGGATAACGGCAACGGGGGCTTGCCTTTTCTGAGCTGCCTATGCGGCAGTGAACGACCGGGCAAAGAAAAAGCTCGAACGGGATATTTTCTGAGCTGCCTATGCGGCAGTGAACAACCGCATCGAGGCCGCGCTCTTGGTGTTGGTTTTCTGAGCTGCCTATGCGGCAGTGAACGCAGGAGGGCGCCGGTTTCGGGCGTCGATACTTTTCTGAGCTGCCTATGCGGCAGTGAACGATACCAGTAGATGATCCGCCGCGCATGACCGTTTCTGAGCTGCCTATGCGGCAGTGAACGTGGTTGTGGCGCAGCTTCTGTGGAAACAGAATTTCTGAGCTGCCTATGCGGCAGTGAACTATTTGTTTTATTTATGTTATAATTTGCATGTTTTCTGAGCTGCCTATGCGGCAGTGAACAGGGCGCTGATGAGTATAGGGGCTGCTACATGTTTCTGAGCTGCCTATGCGGCAGTGAACATCCTAACAATCCTGATTTAAATTGCGTATCTTTTCTGAGCTGCCTATGCGGCAGTGAACGTCTTCGGCGCGTAGCTCGATGCCGGTGTAAATTTCTGAGCTGCCTATGCGGCAGTGAACGCAGCATGAACGTCAAACCCGCATGAACGCCATTTCTGAGCTGCCTATGCGGCAGTGAACTTTTTGCAACGTGAATCTTAGGCATTAAATTATTTCTGAGCTGCCTATGCGGCAGTGAACGTTCAAACCGTCGATTGGTACAAAGCCCACAATTTCTGAGCTGCCTATGCGGCAGTGAACGATGCCAATCAGGTTTTTACCGCAGTGTTTCCTTTCTGAGCTGCCTATGCGGCAGTGAACGTCAACCTCAACGCCGCCTGGAGGCTGATCCATTTCTGAGCTGCCTATGCGGCAGTGAACGCTGTTCAGTTAGCACTTCCTTTTGATATTGATTTCTGAGCTGCCTATGCGGCAGTGAACGCGGGTAAAACCGTGATGCTGAACGCCTTGCTTTTCTGAGCTGCCTATGCGGCAGTGAACCGGGATGAAAGCCAGTCCGCCGTTTTCCCATTTTTCTGAGCTGCCTATGCGGCAGTGAACTTCTCGTTTGGCTTTCTGGCGGGACTGCATCGTTTCTGAGCTGCCTATGCGGCAGTGAACTATTCTGAATCTGAAAACAAGGCGCGCCGTTCTTTCTGAGCTGCCTATGCGGCAGTGAACACACGCCGACCGCGCTGGCCACCTCTTTCGGATTTCTGAGCTGCCTATGCGGCAGTGAACGCAGGATAAGGAAAGATTGCCGTTAATAGATTTTTCTGAGCTGCCTATGCGGCAGTGAACAGCAGGCTAGCTTGTCACTGACCTTTTTGCCGTTTCTGAGCTGCCTATGCGGCAGTGAACATCAATCTCACGCTTTAATTAATATTGTTCCTTTTCTGAGCTGCCTATGCGGCAGTGAACACGGTTCGAAGTTGATGTTGCTCTGGTTGATATTTCTGAGCTGCCTATGCGGCAGTGAACACGAGTTTGTCCCGATGGTCAACAAGGCGGGCTTTCTGAGCTGCCTATGCGGCAGTGAACGTGTACGACACGGCGACCGGCAAATACCTGTTTTTCTGAGCTGCCTATGCGGCAGTGAACTAGGGCACCGACTCTTTGAGCGGCATCATCATTTTCTGAGCTGCCTATGCGGCAGTGAACGATCTCGCGCACGTTCTCAAGTCGCCCTTGCATTTCTGAGCTGCCTATGCGGCAGTGAACGAACTCACAGGGCGTAGCAAGACCTTTTACATTTTCTGAGCTGCCTATGCGGCAGTGAACATCATGTGTGCCGTTACTGTTTCTCACCCATTTTTCTGAGCTGCCTATGCGGCAGTGAACTTGTCTGCTGCGGCACCAGTGCGGGTGTTCTGTTTCTGAGCTGCCTATGCGGCAGTGAACACACCCACAGCCCCGCGATGACCATTCTACAATTTCTGAGCTGCCTATGCGGCAGTGAACTCGAGCTGGGCTTCTTCAGCTCGGGACACCCATTTCTGAGCTGCCTATGCGGCAGTGAACTAGTAGCCCCTTGACGACGCCGATAGCATACCTTTCTGAGCTGCCTATGCGGCAGTGAACGAATTATTTCCTGTTCTACCCACGTTGTATCTTTTCTGAGCTGCCTATGCGGCAGTGAACCACATTACACTTTAATAACCACCTAATTGTTAAAGAACTTTTGTATATTAAAACGTTCATCCCCTTTTTTGAGGGGATGAACGTAACATATTGTTTTATATAGAGCGCAGAATCAAGTCAAAAAATAAGGTCAGAACCAGGGGATAGTAGCCTCTACACTAAGGCCATAGCAATTAAACTCACCCGGAACTACCTGTTGCTGAAGCGGTAGATGCTCGATAAATAAGCAAAATTGCTGTCCTGTGCTTTGACTCTTCATCTGAACAAAGGGGAGTTTGAGCCGCCTTTCGTCTAAGCTCGATACCCGCAGCGCCACCTCATCTTCCGACACACCTGGATGCCGCTTAAGATAGCGACGACGCAAGCGCTCAGCATTGGATTTAACTTGCACACGCCTCACCTGCCGATGCTGAGCACCGGCAGGCACAGATGAGATCGCCGTTACTTCCACGTGGTCACGCATCCCGGTCAACCAATTTTGTGTTTGCAGTTTATTCAGTTCTCCCAAGGAACCGTGAATTCGCAGACATCCTCCCAAGGAGGGTTTGTTTTGCCCAACCTCCGGAAAGCTAATTCCAAGATGATGGTTCTCCAGCTGGACAAGTACCCGGTGTAATTTCGCAAACAAAGCATTCATAAGCACCGACACTGGAAACTCCGGATCGGGCAACAATCGCAAATCCAGATAATGATCCATGGCTTAATCCTTCCCACCGAATACACCGCCCCGAACCAGCGTGGCCATAACGAAGTGCTGATGCCCTTGCTCCGGCATCTTTCCTTTTAATACCCAGCCGTCCAGCAGATTATAAAAATCGATTTTTTGTTTGGGCTGCCGGTAAGCCTTGCCCTGTGAGGTAACAGAGCCATACGGCTCAACCGCAATCGGGCCGAGGTCAATTTCTTCCGAATACCAGGTATCAATGGTGCGTAAGGCATTACCAATCTTCTGACTATGCATTCCGGCGACTTCGCCCACGGTGTAGAGAGTTTTACTCTTCTGGCCTTTTTTATCGCCACGATCAAGAATCAGCTCTTGTGAGGGGTAAACTTCCTGACCATCACCCACACGGGCATAGGCAATCACTTCAAGCAAAACATAATCCTTTCCAGAAAGCCCCCGTTCAAGGATGCTTGCGAGAGTCTGCAACAACTGCTCATTACCAACGGGAACATTAAAATTACGCAGCGAGAAGGTCAGCGCATCAAACGTCCAGGTATGAGCATCTTCGCCTTGTTTCAAATGACGAACCTGAACCTCGACTTGCTCGGCACCTACACGGTTGCGCCACAGAAAGCGGCCATTGGCCAGGTTATAAGCGTAACGTTGCGCCAACTCGGAAAACCCGGTTTGCTCGACATACTGCTGCACAGTCTCTTGCAACTTCTGCTGGTAGCCGGAGTTATTGCAGGCCGATGGTACACCCGCACCACCCAGTACACGCAACGTAAAACGTGCTCGCAAGGTATCGGCATCGTTAGGCAAGGTGGCGACATCCACCCTTTGCAGATTTGGGGACTGTATGGAAGCATCAAGCTTTGCTGGATCCTGATCCTTCGTATTCAGACGATTGGAAATAGTGCCGCGCACTGATTTTTCACGCACAGTGACTACACTCCAATCTGCCCCTTTTTTGCGGTCATCCCAACGCCCTGCGCTAAAAATGGCATCGGAGGGATCAAGCTTGCGTTCAAATGCCAGTACTGAAGCGGTTTTCAGATCATTATTAGCCATGTTAAAACTCCTTATGTATTGCCATTAGCGGCGTTAGTGAGTGAGTCAAAATAGTGATTGATACAACGATAAATACCCTTGTCTAAATCGGTGCTGTGATGCCAGAGCAACTGCTGAGGCAAAGATAAGCGGTGTGGGCTCATCCATTCCCCAATGGAGTAGAGGCTTTCAACAAAACGAAACGGTGTGACATCGTCGCGGGCATTCTCCACTTCGCCCGCCGCATACAGTGGTGACAATGCCGCATAACCTACCGGAATCGGCACCAGCCACCCACTCTTTTTGCGGATACCCCAGTGGGTCTCACCGGGCTTATCCGGATTCGGTTGGTTGGGTTCAATATTCAGCCGCGACAGATCGAGCAGAGCATCCAGTGAAGTAGCTTGTGGATTATTGACGCGCAATTCAGTCAAACGCTCAAGCAGTCGATCCTCCCTCTGCACCAGGGCAAAACCGGGCAACAGATGCCGCCGCAACTTACGGAATACCTCACCCTGCCCCTCAACGTCATCCGCCAAGGGCCAATACTGTGCTTCAAAACGTTTGCCTTCTCGCCGGGGCAAAACACTACCTCCCGCAAGGCGCCTACTCTGAACTGCAGTCATCACATCCTCAGCGAAGTACTGCCCCTCTTTCGCAGACATGTAATCATTTACCGCGATAACCAAGCTGATCTCCATGTGGGTGCGGCCTTCTTCTACAATTGCCGTTGGCTTTGACTCACCTTTTTTATCCGGCTTTCCAAGAGGGTTACGAGTCAGCCGGAAGACCTGCGTTCGCTTTCCCGCAGGTTGCGATACTTGAGGCTCGAAGTGATGGCAAATAATTCCAACGCCACCAAAGCCACCATTAAGTGACGCAGAAAATCGACGCTCCAGCGCATGAACAAAGCCGGTAAAGGCAGTGGGTGACGGGAATCCCCATGTCAGCGGGCCAGAAATGGCGTTGGCGTTTTGCACCTGTAAGCGCGGTAACAGTATGAGTGCTGTGGGTTCAGTCATTGCTATCAATCTCCATTCGAATCATGCGCAGCTCTTTATCCAGCATCGACTGCCACTCAAGAGCCTCGGCCTCCCCGAATGGCAATGGATTGCGAGAATCGGTGAGCCGGGCATTCAACCAGTTGGCAAAACGTTTGCAGATGCCATCCTGCCATTCACCTCGTGCACGGACTGCTGCAAAGGATTCATCCTTTTTGGCCCGCCATGGATCAAGCCAGCACTGCTCATCCATGTTAAGGCGGCAATCCTGATGTTGGCTCCAGCCCGGTGGCAGATCATGCAACTCAGCGGCGAATTGCAATAACTCGTCACAGACACAACCCACCAGCTCCGCACGTTTTTCGCGAATATAGATATTATTTACTGCTTGCACACTGGCTAGATATTCGCGCAGGATTCGCGTCAGCTCACGCACCTGTTTGCGTCGCGAAAACCAACCGTCGAACACACTGTTGATGCGCAATGGTGGCTTTATGGGGTCGGATTGCCAGTTGGGAGGACAGGACGGGAGCAGGTAGTTTTCACCATATCGCTCGCTGTTGAGCTGGCTGATATTTTGCTGGTTGTCACCCCCAAACTGTTGGACCACAACATTGGGATATTCCCTGTAACCATGAGCATGAGGAATATCTGCTCGCTTGGCCTCACGAGCTGCTTTTGCCTCAACCGAGAAACGATCCTCGCGGATGGTGCTCCAAACCGCATGTACCAGTGCCGTTGGGAACAAGGGTGATAGCAAATGATATTCGTCATTACCTACTGGCCAGTAAAGTTGCTTCGCAAATTTGTGCGATACTGGGCCACCTTTGCTTTCCGTAATACCAGAAAATGCCGTCATCCACGATTTGGCCTGCTCAGGGTTTGTGGAAAAAGCCTCCTGCAAGGCCAGATCGCCTTCACTGGCACGAGCCAAGATGGTTTTGCCCTCCACCTCCAGGCGCAGAAACTTGTTTACGTCCAGCGCAGCGGCATCGCCCACTACGTCAGGCGTAAGCACGCCCCCAATGGTATGAGTAGCCACCGTCAGTTCACCCGCGTCGGAATTGCCCGGCACACTTAAACTTGTCCCCTTGGCCTTGGGATGCGTGAATTTCAGCGCATGAGTCACCTGCTGTATACGGCTGACACGACGAGCGGCATCGGCGATCCAGGTTTCTGGCTGGTGGTCGCCTATCAACTGTTGACGCTTGAGCTCAAGGTTATTGCGCTTGTCGTCATCATCCTCTTTAAGATTATTTTCTTCTTTTATGACAGCATCCAACTTAGTTTGGAGTCGTCCTTGTAAGAAGTCGGTGATCGCCTGTCGAAGTGACAACTCCGATGGCGCCAATACATCTCCACTTTCATTCATTAAATACTCCTCCTTGTCTCAGTTAATTATTGGTAGCGACTGAACCCCAGCAGCGGATGGTAGTACCAGCCCTGTTCACAGCCCCTGACTGGCAAATCGATAATTCCAAAACGGTAAGCACAGGCTAATGTTTCTATTCCCAGCGCTTCGGCCAAGCTATTCAGCGCCTCGCCGTAATCCGGCTCTCCCCAGGCACTGATGCGATCTCCTGACTCAATACTTACTTCATGTCGAAGATTCCCTGAACGAATCGGCGGGCCATCGAAATCAAGGCGATAAAAGTCGATCTCACCCTCATCATCAGGCAACAGGGCATAACGCTGGCGCCCCTGTGTGTCGTGACGAAATGGCTGTGTCCGTTGCAGTTCGCCAGAGAGATTGGCGCGGGTTGTCCACCACCAATGGGCTGGCTTGACCTGCATTTTTTCATCCGCTTTTACACCTAACATTGTTGCACGCAAGCGGGCATGTTCCAGGTCCACCAGATTGCTGGTTGGCTGTAACGCCGGGCGCTCGCAAATGCGAGTAGAGGCATCAATGACGGCCAACTGTTCCTGCGTGAGTAGTTCACTCAGGTGGTGGTGCGCCAACGGAAACAACGTGTCTTCAAATCCAGGCTTGCAAAACGCTGGCGTGGTGGGCGTGTTCAGATGGCGAACATTGGTGTCGAGCAGGTAGAGGTTGGGAGTCTCACATGCGCCCGGACGATGGCGACGAATTCGCCCTGCCAACTGGATGATCGAACGCATGGAAGAGGGTTCTACTATGGCCCAGTCATAGTCATGATCACGGCCAACTTCCGCGACCGCCGTCGCCAGCACTACGAATATCTGATTCTGTTCTGCGTGGTTGTCGAGTAACCGCCTAAGCTCAGCGTCCTCAAATACTGCCAACGGCTTTTTGCGATTAAGCAAGCGATCCAGCCGCTGCTCGATTCCAGAACGTACCAGCAAAGGGTGCTGCGAATGATAAATACATAGATGCACACGACAATCTTCCTGCGCCCCCATGGCATAAAGTGCTTTGGCGGTCTCTGTCAGCGGATCAATATTGGCCATACGAATCAGCCCAAAGCTCACCCGCTTGCCAGTAGCAGGATCGACGGTATGGTGTTGAGCGTGAAGCACGTGTAAGTGGGCATGTAAATGTACTGCCAACTCCTTGCAGATTGCCTCTCGCGCCTGCCCGTAAGCAATTGGCAATAGCTTGACCTCAGCACGACGACGCACCTCCGCTTGAGCCAGCTTGCGCAAACGTTTGTCCACAAAGGTCTGGTGGGCTCTTTGAAATTCATCACCATCGGTATGATCACTGGCATCCACAGAGAACTCATCAAACCAGGCACAACAGACATTCAATGGCAAGCCCAGTATGCCCCGGTTACGCTGGTAACTACGCCGCCCTTCGAGATACGCCTGAAACAATCCCTGTATCAGTGCTGGCGGTAGCGTGGCAGAAGAGAGCAACACGCGACTACCGAGCAGCCCGGCCCAATGAACCAGTCGCGTTAACGCTGGCAGATCTTCAATACCAAAGTCATCGGGTTCGTCCAGCACCAGATCTGAACTCATCAGCCGCAGCATAGGCGGGATTTGGTGGCCGCCTCGCGTGCCTTCGGTGGCGGGCATCAGATGATCAATAGTGCAGGCCAGTATGGGGGCGTTGAGCAGTTTCTGGGCGTCCTGATTTTTTGCCAGCCAACGGTTCAGTGGGCCATCCTCCAGACTGCCCTCAAAATGCACATAGTGATTTTCGGGCAGCAGGTCTGCCATCGACTCAGACCCGGCATTCGCCAATGACCTTGCCGCATCACGTTGATGCTCATGCAAAGCACGAATCGCGCCACCCCCCACCAGCACCGCCAAATCTTCTGCACCTAACCCTAGCCGCTCACGGTAGGCATCCCCCGTTTGCAACGTCAGAGTGCGGAGTCCCAACGCGATAACAAAACGCGCACCTTTGTGAGGATCGGCCAGCGCATAAAGAATTCGACCATTGGCCAGGGTCTTGCCGCAGCCGGTAGAGGCCATGTTGACGCCAAAAAATCCCTGCTGCGTACTGCGCATCTGAAGGCTTTCGGCCAGATCAAACGCCCGATCTTGCCAGCGAAATCCATCATCCTTGCTACGCTGACGAAACCCTTTGTGGCGGGCAATCGTTGGCAGGTGATGCGCGAGACGGGGCAAGGTCTTAACAATCTTGCTGGCATTAACCTCAACACCGATCAGGTGCTCATCCAGTCGCTGCTTGAGATCTCCTGTATTCCGATCGGTATTGGCGAACAATGGAAATTTGGCATCCCCGTAGCGGGCATGGCTGGGCTCACTGGAGTAATAGTGATCGGCGAGCATTAATGCCATGCGGGACAGATGTAAGATATAAGGATCGTCGCACCACTCTGTAGTCAACATATTGGGGCGTTGCTGTATCGCCTGCGCCACTTTGCTTACGTGTTCACGCCAATGTGTACTGTCAAACGGCAGCCCCTTTTCGAACTGCCAGCAACGTTCACGATCCTGTTTGCTTGCATCACTGCGGCTACCACACCATTGGTCCTCAATGGTCTCTGGCAAACGATTCAGCGTGGCCCATTGCAACGGTGCGTCATATTCCTGTGTTGGCATACGGTGATGACTGACAATCAGCCAACCGATCACACGCGCCAGAGGCGGCAATTTTTTGAAAGGACTTAGCGTGCGGTCGTCAACACCATCACGTGTCAGCTGATCCTGCCATTTATTGTCAGAAACGGTGAGCGATGACAGCCTATCCAACCATTCAGCATCACTCGCCTGTCCAACAAAGGCTTCAAACAATCTGAGAGAAACCCATTCATGGCGATAGGCATCGGCCACGGGCACTTTGCTGGTAAGTTTAGCCTGAAAGGCCACACTGGCCTTGCCAATGTCATGAAACAGCGCCGCCAGAGAAGCCAGAAGCCTGATCTCTTCTGCTGTGTGCCAGTCGTTTTCATCCTTGCTACGCAATACGTCTCTGGTTGTCGTATTGGTAGGGGTGGCACCTTGTGCGTTGAAACGCGTCGCATCACCCACCACCCAGATCAGCTCACTATGATCTTTGCCGCGTATCCAGTGACAGGCAACCGCCGTATTTTTGCGTGCTGTCTTGCGCAGCATTTTGTGCAGCGTCTCAATGCCTTGTTGAGTTATCGCGGTTTGCCAAGTTCTATCGCCTCTCCGCTCGGCAAATTGATCCAGAATCCGCCGGGTTTCGTTCAGCGCATTTTTGCTGCACTGTGAGATCAGCATGATGTTCATTAGGCACGCCCGCCAATGTCCATCGCGATGGCTTTAAGCGTGTCAATCATGAAATCTAGCGCTTCGGTGCGAGTCAGCGCCTCAATACAGGCTTGGCGAAACTCCTGCTCATCATGCCCGGCCATGGCCGAAATAAAGGCCTGCGGCAAAATCACAGCGTCTTTCACCAAATCGGCGACATCAAACACTAAACCACCACGGCGCGTCTTGCCATGAAGAACCGCCAAGCCATGGGGCAGCCCCAGCACCCAGGTGGCGGTGGCTCCAAGTCCATAGGCCAGATAGTTCCCATGATCCAGAAAACGGTTCGCAGGATCAGCACCAGTACCACGCTTACTACGCACAAAATCACCATAACCCAATGTACGGGCAGCAATCTTATAAAGCGCTTTCGTCAAGTGAGCCTCAATGGTCAGCAACTCTGTTGTATCAATGGCTTGTTCAATGGCCTGATGTGTTTTTTCCAGCATCGACGAAAGTAAGGTTCCGGCCACATCAAAGCCAGCGTCACGCAATATCCGACTGGTTAACCAATGTTGTTGCAGTCGCTTAAGACGAGAGGATTGTATTACCTTTGCCGCTTCCAACCTTTTGGCATCATCAAACCAGAACCTCACCCAGTGCTGAAGATACTCTGTAGGTCGATATTCACTTTGCGGAGCGAACCACGCTACTTCAATATCAACCTCATTGGCACTAAACAGTGGTGTGCCACCGCCACCACAGAAGCCCACCAACACACCCGCTTTAGCCAACTCACGCATGGCTGCCTGAGTTATTGATGTGCCCGTCCCTAACAGCAGGCAAGTGGTATTTGCTATTGGGATATTCCAATAGAGCGACGCCTTGCCTTCATCAGTCACATATTCAACCCGACCACCATTAACCAGAACACGGCAATGCTGAAGGTAATAGATATTTGCACGCTTTGAATGCAAAACACTTTTCAGATCACTTGGTGAAATATTTTCCATTAAGGTACCCAAATAATCGGAATATTGAACCCTTTCCAAGGCCAAAATCTGTAGCCTCAAAACCTCCCCCAAAACTCATCGAATCCGCCCCAACACCTGATTGACCTTATCAAGATCAAATGCTTCAGGATCAAGCGGGTCACCAACCCATTCGATCAACTCATCATGTTCTTCGTGTTGCGGGTCGCGCAGCACTTCGAGCAGGTGCTCGTAACCCCAGGGGCCGCCGCAGTCTTCGGGCGGGCAGGCGCGTTTGCCGGTGAGACAGAGTGGGTAGTGGACACCGGGTTCGGTGCTTAACGTAACGAAGTTGAGCGACGCTCGCAGCACATAACGCCAAGGAGATATGATAAACCCTCCTTGTGAGTGTTCGCTCGAACGCAGGGTTGGACGTGAAAGCGCGCGCCAGGGTGATGTCCTCGTGAACAGATCTTGTCGACCCCGTGTCTATCCCGCCTCACGGACGACACCCCGGGGAGTTATCGGATCCTACGCTTTGCTCTCTTAACATATTTGGACCACTTTAGTCCAGTGCGGTGTGTTTACCTGGTACGCATCATCCGCTTATCCGGGTCAATAAAGGCGCCGCACCCCCTATCGCGACCAACTATTATTAGACACCCATAAAAATACCTAAAAATTTTACGAGCCTGTCTTAACTAAAATTGAATTTAACTATAATTTTTATTTAAAATCAATGGCTGCCTTAATGTTACTCAGGATATTCTCCGATTTTGACACACCTTCCCAATCCTCTGAAAATATCAGTACAAACCCAAACCAGACTTCATCAGATCATCGCAATACCCGCACTTGATATGATGGTATCATACGGTTAGATTTGTATTTTTCATTAGAGAAATGATGAAAACACCTGCAAAAGTATCCGACTGGCATGCTCTTTCCATTGATGAAGCCACGGAAGCCAGTGGTGTTGACCCTGCTCACGGGTTAAGCATTGCTGATGCGGAGCAGCGTTTGGTTGTTCATGGCGCCAATCGTCTGGCTGAGCCGCCGCCACGTTCGCCATGGTTGCTGTTTCTGGAGCAATTCAAAAGTGTGCTGATTTTGATTCTGATCGGCGCTGCGTTGTTGGCGGGGATGATTGGTGATATCAAGGACGCGGTTGTGATTTTAATGGTAGTGCTGTTCAACAGTGCGCTGGGGTTTTATCAGGAATACCGCGCTGAACGCAGTCTGGTGGCACTCAAGAAAATGTTGGCGCTCACGGCGCGGGTGCGGCGCGATGGGCAGGTGATCGAGGTTGCTGCGGATGCGTTGGTGCCCGGCGATATCGTATTGCTTGAAGCCGGTAACCGGGTGCCTGCCGATGGTCGTTTGATCACTGCGCACAGTGTGGAGGTTGATGAGTCGAGCCTGACCGGGGAATCGCACCCCGTCAGTAAACATACCGCACCCCTGCACGATGATAACGCTCCACTGGCAGAACGCTTTAATATGGTTTTCATGAATTCGGTGATGACACGCGGCCGCGCCGAGATGCTGATTACCGCTACCGGCATGAACACCGAGATGGGGCATCTGGCGGGCCTGCTGGAAACCACGCAAGAATCACCAACGCCGCTGCAAAATCAGTTGAATCAGCTCGGCAAACGTCTGGCAATGATCGCCGGTGTCGCCGTGTTGCTGGTGCTCGCACTGGGTCTGCTACGCGGTGAGCCGCTGGCAGAGATGCTGCTCACGGCTATCGCCCTTGCCGTGGCGGCTATTCCCGAAGGTTTACCGGCGGTGGTGACGGTGACACTGGCCATTGGCATGTATCGCATGTCACAGCATAACGCCATTGTGAAACGTCTCGCTGCTGTGGAAACGCTGGGCTGTACGGCAGTGATCTGTACTGACAAAACCGGCACGCTGACGATGAATCAAATGACTGCACGCGCCTTTTTTTATCAAGGGCGACTGTTTAATGTCAACGGTGAAGGTTATCACGCAACGGGTGCCATTCTTGCCGATGATGGCGCGCCTTTGCCTGACTTTTCATCGCTGTTGTTGCCTGCCGCGCTGTGTAATGACAGTCAGGTGAACGATGGCCAGTTGATAGGCGATCCCACGGAAGGCGCATTACAGGTGCTGGCGGCCAAAAGCGGCATCAACCATGACGAGAGCCAGCGGCACTGGCCACGCCTGGCAGAGATTCCTTTCGATGCTGCCCATAAGCTCATGGTGACGTTTCACCATGAGCTTGATAATAACGGTGACACGATACATGTTTTCGTCAAGGGTGCACCCGATGTGCTCTTGCAGCATTGTGTCACCTTGATCGGTGCAAACGGGGGCGACAATAAACCGCTGGATGATGACTTCAAACAACGTCTGCACCAACAAAACGAAGACCTTGCCAAACGTGGGTTACGGGTGCTGGCCATTGCTTCATGTACCCTGCCCGCGCATGATTTTAACCCGGCAGGCAATCTCTTTGAACAATTGCATGCGCTTGCTTTCGTGGGCCTGATTGGTCTTATGGATCCACCGCGTGCCGAGGCGCGTGATGCGATTGCCTTATGCGGGAAGGCCGGTATCGCGGTAAAGATGATTACGGGTGATCAAAAAATTACTGCGGCGGCTATCGGTGGTGAGTTGGGCTTGCGTGGCGATATTATCACGGGCAGTGAGCTGGATAACATGGATACTGAAACCCTGGCGGCACGTATTGCGCATATCGCGATTTTTGCACGCACCAGTCCCGAACAAAAGGTCAAGATTGTGCTGGCGTTAAAACAACATGATCAGGTTGTTGCCATGACCGGCGATGGCGTTAACGATGCGCCTGCCCTGAAGAGTGCCGACATCGGCATTGCCATGGGCAGCGGCACCGAAGTGAGCAAGGAGGCGGCCAGCCTGATTCTCACCGACGACAATTTCTCCACTATTGTACGCACCGTGCGTGAAGGACGTGCCATTTACGACAATATCGTAAAATTCGTGCGCTTTCAGCTTGCCACTAATATGGGGGCGTTGCTCACGGTGGTGAGCGCGCCGTTTTTAGGCTTGCCCATTCCCTTTAGTCCGGTTCAGATTCTGTGGATCAATATTATTATGGACGGCCCACCCGCGCTGGCACTAGGTGTTGATCCGCCACGGCCCGGTCTGATGGAAGAGCCGCCGCGTGACCCCAAAACACATATTCTGACCCTGCGACGCCTCGGTAAATTGCTGGCTTATGGTACGACCATGACGGTAGGCACGCTGGGCGTGCTTTATTATGGCCTGAGTCAGATTGAAACCGGGGTGGGCAGTGACGCTGAGGCAGGCCGTGCACGCGCGCTCACGCTTGCTTTTACCACGTTTGTGCTGTTTCAGTTTTTCAATGTGTTTAATGCACGTGCTGAGCGTGGCTCAGTCTTCACACAAAACTTTTTCAGTAATGGTAAGCTATGGCTTGCCTTGGTGGGGGTGCTGATCATGCAGGGGTTGGCCGTCTATTGGCCACCCGCACAAGCCATTTTTCACACCACGGAGCTCTCGGTGATGGACTGGGGCATCGCGGTGGCGGTGTCCTCGTCAGTACTTTGGCTCGAAGAAACACGCAAGCTGATGTTGCGTATTCTTCGCCCCTCTGTCACTTGATCCACTGCCGCATAACCCTGCCGGAATATCATGCCAGGCATTTCAACAAGGCGAGGTTATGCAAAACAGCCTGACCAGACATTGTGGGATCAAACATCGATATGTACGCGTATTTCCAGCAGTTATAATCCATTAACATGAATTTGCTTTTCGTCATTCTTACGCCTTTCATCGGCGCTGCGATAACGGCCTGGATTTCACGGCTGGGTCGACTGCATGCCGCCTGGATGGCAGGGGCGATGACGCTGCTCGCGCTGGCCTGGCTGTTGCCGCTGGCGGGTGAGACGTTCGCGGGTCATACCGAGATTCAGCGCATTCCCTGGATGTCGAGCGTGGGCCTTGATCTTGCCTTTCGCCTGGATGGATTGGGGTTGTTGTTTGCGCTGCTGATTCTGGGCATCGGCCTGCTTATTGTGCTCTACGCCCGTTATTATCTCTCGGCACGGGATTGCATGGGGCGTTTCTATGCTTATCTGCTGCTGTTTATGGGTTCGATGCTGGGCGTAGCATTGTCCGAAAATATTATTCAGTTGTTGATCTTCTGGGAACTGACCAGTCTTTCATCTTTTTTACTTATCAGTTATTGGCAACAGCGCGTGGAAGCGCGTCATGGCGCGCGCATGGCGCTGACGGTGACCGGGGCGGGTGGGCTGGCACTGCTGGGAGGTTTTCTGTTACTCGGTGGGATGGCGGGCAGTTATGATCTCTCGGTTATTCTGGCCTCAGGCGATATTATCCGCGCCCATCCACTCTATCTGCCCATGCTGGTGCTGGTGTTGCTGGGTGCCTTCACCAAGTCGGCCCAGTTCCCGTTTCATTTCTGGCTACCCAACGCCATGGCGGCACCTACACCGGTGTCGGCTTATCTGCATTCGGCCACCATGGTCAAGGCGGGGGTTTTTCTGCTGGCGCGATTTTTTCCGGCACTCTCCGGCACACCGGAATGGTCGTGGCTGGTAGGTGGCGCAGGGTTGATCACGCTGCTGATAGGTGCCTTTTTTGCGCTGTTCAAGCATGATCTCAAGGGGCTACTGGCGTATTCCACGATCAGCCATTTGGGATTGATTACGCTCTTGTTCGGCATTGGCACGCCGCTCGCAGTGGTGGCCGGGGTGTTTCATATCATCAACCACGCCATTTTCAAGGCGTCGCTGTTTATGGCGGCGGGGATTATCGATCATGAGACCGGCAGCCGTGATATGCGTCGTATCAATGGGCTGTGGAAATTCATGCCACACACCGCGCTGTTGTCCATGGTAGCCGCCGCTTCCATGGCCGGGGTGCCGTTATTCAACGGCTTTTTGTCCAAGGAAATGTTTTTCGCCGAAGCGGTGAGCCCCACTACCTTGCTGCGTTTTGGCTGGCTGTTACCGGCCGCGGTCACGGTCGCGGGCATATTGGCGGTGGCCTATTCGCTGCGTTTCATTCACGATGTATTTTTCAACGGTGAGCCGGTTGATTTGCCCAAGACACCGCACGAGCCACCGCGCTGGATGAGGGTACCGGTGGAAGTGCTGGTGGCATTGTGTTTACTGGTGGGCATTTTCCCGGTGCTGACGGTGCAACCCATTCTTGCCGTGGCGGCACAGGGTGTATTACAAGCGCCGTTGCCTGTCTATAATCTGGCGATCTGGCATGGCTTCAACCCGGCATTATGGATGAGCGTGATTGCGCTGGTCGGTGGCGGGTTGGTGTATCTGAGCCGCAAGCCTTTATTCACGTTGCACGCACGGATGGAGGGATGGTTCGAGGCAAAGACATCCTACCAGTATGTGCTGAACGGGTTGTTTGCTTTTACTGCGGCGTTGACCCGCGTGCTGGATTCGGGCTCGCTGCAACGCATGCTGTTCCTGTTCATTGGCTTTGCGGTCGTGCTTGGCACGGTGGGATTTTTTGGTGGGGATGCGCCGCTGACTGGCAGCCGCGCTTTATTACCGATGGATGGTGTGAGCCTGATGGCCACATTGGGGTTGGTGACTGCAGCTATTGGCACGGTGATTTTACATCGACAACGTTTGGTGGCGCTGATCCTCATGGGTGCCGTCGGACTGGTGGTGGCGCTGATCTTTATCAAATTCTCTGCGCCCGATCTGGCACTGACACAACTTTCCGTGGAAGTGGTAATGATCGTGCTGCTATTACTGGCACTGTATTTTCTGCCCCAGCACACACCTGCTGAATCAACTTCGCTGCGTCGCAGTCGCGACCTGTTATTGGCAGTGACCGCAGGCGGCGGAGTGGCCGCGCTGACCTGGGCGGTGCTGACACGACCTTATCAGAGCATTGCCGATTATTTTCTGACGCACAGCGTTTCAGGTGGCGGTGGCAGTAATGTGGTGAATGTGATTCTGGTGGATTTTCGTGGTTATGATACGCTCGGCGAGATCACTGTGCTGGCGCTGGCCGGACTGGGTATTTATGCGATGCTGGAGGATCTGTATCTGCCCGGCCCTGATCACGATGCCGAAGGACGCCCCTGGAACCCTGATCTGCACCCTGTCATTATGTCTTCGCTCACTCGCCTGCTGCTGCCACTCGCTCTGCTGGTGTCGGTT
>JAHFRW010000061.1 GCA_023266055.1 Gammaproteobacteria bacterium
ATTCAGGATTCCCCTGATTTATTTTACTGATCGTCCTTACCGACAACGTCTTGCCCTGCATACAGAACGAAATCGCTGCCTCTTCTCCAGACAGTCGCACCTTATCGCCACTTTTAAGATCATGAAGATCCCCAAGCAACGTATATTGGGCGCCATCATCTGCCTGAAAAAGCGGGCATTCGACACCGCCATCAATTAGCATACCCGTCAGTGAAAGTGGCGCGTCCAGTTTATGGGGCACACTGTCCGCGCAGGCAACGCCGAGAATACCCGACAACACAATTACGCAAAATCTGGAAGCCCGTCTGCACCACATTGCCATTAAAGCACACTCGCAGACACCGTAAACTGCAGCGCGCCACTCCACCACATACCCTCTTGCCCGGCAATAACATCTACACCATCAAACGCTGCGCTTCCTGCTCCCCGATCATAGATCACACCCGCATCACCCGGTAAAAAGGTTGTCGTATTAATCCGTAGCGACTGCACGATAAGATTACGATCTTCAGGGGCGGCAAAACCATCATTGGTAAACACCACATCAATGCTGTGATTATTTGCCGCTGCCACATTCACCGCCAGCGTATAACCGGTAAATACCGTGGAACTGACATCGAATGTTCCCACCGGCTGGCCATCAACACGGACCACCATAACAGGATAGATACCTGCCACCGGTGTACCCCGCGCGAAAACGGTAACCTGGGTTGTCGCGGCGGTTGCTGTCAGTGCCCGATTAACATTAAGGCGCCCCCCCGTTACGGTACGGCCCGATAAAGAGGCGACCTTGTCCACAGATTGCAATAATAGATTTTTAACCTCTATCGCACCAAGTCCTGGAAACTGCGCCAGCACTAATGCAGCCGCACCTGCCACATGCGGCGTGGCCATAGAGGTGCCACTCAAGAAACGGTAACCGGAAGAAGAACATAAACCGCACGTGCCCGTGGGCACAGTGGACAAAATCGACATCCCTGGTGCCCCCAGGTCGACATTGACAGCACCATAATTTGAAAATGACGCCCTGTTATCATTGTGATCTGTCGCGGCAACACATATCACATTGGGTTGCCGTGAGTTACACGGGTAACTGGCCACAGCATCATTATTCGCATTGGAATTTCCCGCCGCCACCACAAACAACATGCCGCGTTGATTTGCGGTAGCGATAGCATTTTCTATGGTTTGTGAATAACCGCCGCCGCCCCAGCTATTATTGGAAATTTTTGCACCCATCGCCGACGCATAAAGAATCGCGCGTGCTGCGCCCAATGCGCTGCCACTCCCATTGGCGGTCAAAAATTTCAGCGGCATGATTTTTACCTGCCATGCAACACCCGTAACACCGGTGGCATTGTTACCCACCGCACCCACGGTACCCGCCGTATGTGTGCCATGACCTTGGTCATCCATGGGATCGTTATTGTTGCTGGCAAAATTCCAGCCACGCACATCATCCACATAACCATTACGATCATCGTCAATACCATTATCAGGAATCTCGCCAGAATTAATCCACATATTCGCGGCCAGATCCGCATGATTATAGGCAACACCGGTATCAATAATGGCAACGGTCACAGCATGACTACCCGTTTTTTTATCCCACGCCTCCGGGCCATCAACATCGGCATCGGCGGTACCCCCCGTTTGACCGATATTATTCAAGCCCCACATTTCAGCAAATCGTGGATCATTGGGTACCACTTGCGTGGTATAGGTGTAATTAGGCTCTACATATTCCACATCAGCACGCTTTGCATAAGCCTGCATCAATACTTCCGCCGACTGCTTCCGGGTGCCTCGCACGCGAAGCACGCTCACCGCAGGTAACTCTTCCAGGGCTTCCGCCCCAACCGCGGCATTTGCAGCGGCCACTTTGCTGGCCCGGCTACTCACTGGACCAGGAGCGTTGCGGAATTTAACCAACACTTCACCTGGAACATGCGCCCCATGGATTTTAAAGGTTTGTGAAGGTGCTGAAGGCCCTGCCGCATGGGCACTCACCGAAAAAAGACCCAGCCCGGCAAATATAACAACAAGCGCTGAAAGATTATTGATTGAGAGCCGTGAAGATTGTTTTTTCATGGCGTGCATCCTGACAATATGGTTCGGTGGAATTAGGGAGATCATCGGTTACCGTAACACATTTTAATTTCATTGCAACTCACATGTCGCCGGTAAGGAACACTATTTACCCGCACCGCGTGCAGTAAACCACCCCGCCAGTAAAATCAGTGTACCGCCTATCCATTCACGCGGCAGTACCTGCTCATTCGTTAATAGTTGCGCCGACACCGCACCCGCCACCACTTCAAAAAGCAGAATGACCGCTGAACGGTGTACCGGAGTATGAGTAACACCGTACTGTACCGCCCAGGTCATCACCATAATACCAAGGGCACCCAAAGCAAATACCGCCACGCCCAACGCGGGCGACACCGCAGGTACGGGCAAGCCATACATAAGTATGCCGACACCCGATAAAACGACGACACCCAGCCAGGTGACACCGGTTTTTACCGAGACCGGCACCTGTTGCAGCTTGCGAACCAGCACGTTGGACAGGGCAAACGCCATTCCCGACGAAATCGCCAGCCAGTCTGCCCGACTTTGAGGTGTGGGAATACCCAGTGTGGGATCCCAGAGAGTAATAAATGCTCCGACCATTGCCAACCCCAGCGCCACCATTTCAAAACGCGAAGGCCGCTCATTGAGCAATATTACACCCAGCATTACCGTCCATAGAGGTGAAAGGTAAAACAGCAGCAGCATTCGTACTATCGGGCCTTCCAGCACCGCCAGAATAAAGGCAATGTTGCACCAGCCATTGGCCAACGCAATGCCCAGCATTAGCCAGCGGTATTCCAGCAATACCGCCCGACGCAACCACAGTACAGGCAATCCCACCAGCAGTGCCGAGCTGTAAATCAGAAAGGTCGCCCACAAACCGGTTAGCCCCTGCGCATCCAGCAAGCGTAACGGATACCAGAAAACCCCCCACAGGGTTGCAGCCACAAACAGGCCGATAACCGGCAAATTGGCGGACAAAAAGGAGGGTGATGTGTTGGAAGGCATGGTTAAAATAGCTTATACTAAACGTCTGTTAAATTTCAGGCAAATTCCGGGGCCACAAATACCCTTGAACTATCGACCTAATGTACTATCAATGTTAAGAGCTTATCCGTGAACTCCAATCTTTTCCGGCTCCAGCCTTATCCTTTTGAAAAACTGGCCGGTCTCAAGGCAGGCGTGACCCCGCCCGCTCATCTATCCCATATTAATCTTTCGATAGGTGAACCCCGGCATGCCACGCCCGGCATCATTACCGAAGCGCTGATTGCGCATCTGCACGGCCTGTCCAACTACCCCGTCACCCGTGGCAGCAACACGCTGCGCCAGGCGATCACGGGCTGGTTAACACGGCGCTTTCACCTGGCAGCGGACAGCCTCGACCCAGAGCGCCAGGTGCTGCCCGTCAATGGTACACGCGAGGCACTGTTCGCCTTTGCACAATGCATCATTGATACCCATGCTGACAGTAACACGAACACGCGTCCTGCGGTACTGATGCCGAACCCGTTTTACCAGATTTATGAAGGCGCGGCACTGATTGCCGGTGCCGAACCATGGTTTCTCAACACCACCGCCGACCACCGTTTTCTGCCAGACTTTGACGCCGTACCCAGCGACATATGGATGCGCTGCCAATTACTGTACATCTGTTCACCGGGTAATCCTACCGGCGTGGTAATGGACATTGCCACACTGCAAAAGCTGATTCAGCTTGCCGACCAATACGATTTCATCATCGCCTCTGACGAATGCTACTCAGAGATCTATCTCGATGAAAACACACCGCCCCCCGGCCTGCTCGAAGCCGCTGCACGTCTTGGCCGCCACGATTACCGACGCTGTATTGTATTCCATAGCTTGTCAAAACGCTCGAATGTCCCCGGCCTGCGCTCCGGTTTCGTGGCCGGCGATGCACGCATCATGGAAAAATTTCATCTCTATCGCACCTACCACGGCAGCGCCATGCCACCGCCCACACAGGCCGCCAGCGCCGTGGCGTGGAACGATGAACAGCATGTACAGCACAACCGTGCGTTGTACCGGGAAAAATTCGACACCGTGCTCAACATCCTGCAACCGGTAATGGAGGTGCAACGTCCTGCTGCCAGCTTTTACCTGTGGCCACGCATCCCGCTTTCAACGCATGACGACACCGTATTCGCGCGCCAGCTCTATGCTCAATACAATGTGACCGTATTACCCGGCAGTTTTTTATCACGCCCGGCACACGGCATCAATCCTGGCGAAAACCACGTGCGCATGGCATTGGTACAACCTCTACAGGAATGCATGGAAGCCGCGTATCGCATTAAGGCACATGTCGAAGAACAGGCCTAAACATCCGCAGATTTCGCCTCTGCCAATTACCCATTACTGACACACTGGAGCTCGTATGAACGACATTAAAAAAATTATTGAAAATGCCTTTGAGCACCGCGCGGACATCACCCCACGCAACGTTGACACACTGGTTAAAGAAGCCATCATTGAAGCGGTCAACCTGCTTGATGGCGGCAAAGCACGTGTCGCAGAAAAGCAGGACGGTCAGTGGGTTGTCAATCAATGGCTGAAAAAGGCCGTGCTGCTATCCTTTCGCATTGAGGATAACAGCTTCATGAAAGGCGGTTTCACCAACTACTATGATAAAGTACAACCCAAATTTGCCGAATATGGCCCACGCGATTTTCGCGCCAGCGGCGTACGTGTCGTCCCTCCCGCCTCCGCACGCAAAGGCGCTTACATCGCACCCGGCGTTGTACTCATGCCGTCGTACGTCAACATCGGCGCCTATGTTGACAGCGGCACCATGGTTGACACCTGGGCTACGGTCGGTTCCTGTGCACAGATCGGCAAAAACGTACACCTCTCCGGCGGTGTTGGCATCGGCGGTGTGCTCGAACCCGTGCAGGCCGCCCCCACCATCATCGAAGACAACTGCTTCATCGGTGCACGCTCCGAAGTCGTCGAAGGCGTCATTGTTGAAGAAGGTGCGGTAATCTCAATGGGGGTTTATATTGGCGCCAGTACGCGTATCTACAACCGCATGACGGGCGAAATTCTCTATGGCCGCATCCCCGCCGGTTCCGTCGTTGTTTCCGGCAACCTGCCCTCCGCCGATGGCAGATACAGCCTGTACTGTGCTGTTATCGTCAAACAGGTGGACGAGAAAACACGGGGGAAGGTTGGGATTAATGAATTGTTAAGGGATATTTAAGCCTCTTCAAACCTGGGCCTCTCGCCCGCTTATTGTCATCCTAAACAAAGTGTGCCATCGAGCGCAATCATTTTGAAGCCGGGGTGTTCCAAGATGATTGCGCTCGGCGACACGCTTTATTCGAAAAAAAACATGAACATGAGTAAAACGAAGCCGCTTGAAAGTAATACACCACTCTCTTTTCGCTTGCCTGCTCTGTATTACCTTTAGTAGCAGTGCGTTCGATACGATCACCCCGTGGGGATTGGCATAGTGCTCATAAGGCGTCTGAAAAATCTACCTGATCCCGGCGAGTCAGTTTTCACGTCCAACGTTAGTGCGCAAAAAAATATCGGAGATTAAGGGGATCAGCTGGATGGATGGCAAGGGAAACATCGCGCCCGTATTTACCGAACCGGACAAATATTTAATTTATATGGTAGATAATCTTGAAACAGAACCGGAAAATACTTTTCATATGATGGGGACGGTGATGCACAAAAAACAGTAACTACACGATACATGCTTATTTATCCATTTTCACTCCATGAAACAACCCTGATCCCTCTTCGCTGCGACAAATAGTCAGCTATTTTCTTGAAATAAACGGACTGTCCTTTATATAAAACCGTAAGGGTAAGTCTGCACCCTTGGAGATTCCGATGCGTGTGGTGATGACCGCTGAAAATTCTTCCGCCCCCACCGATGAATCGGCAAGATATAAGGTGGGCTCTATCAACGCCCACCCATTCAATGCCTGAGTGATGCCCATGGCAGACACCAGCTTGCCCGGTCCACTGCACAGATTATGCAGCGACGACTGATTGCGGTTAACCCGCATTAACTCAATGCCATACACCGGCTCCAGCGCACGAATTAAAACCGCCTCCCCTGTGCCTTCCGGCCCTGTAACCACATTAAAACAATGATGCATGCCGTAAACAAGATAAATATAAGCCGTGCCCGGCGGGCCAAACATCACCGCCGTGCGCGGTGTCTTTTTCCCGCCATACGCATGGCATGCCGGATCATCTGTTAGATAGGCCTCGGTTTCCACAATCCGGCCCGCCACTGTTCCACGCGATGTTTCATGCACCAGAATTCTGCCCAGCAACGCTCGCGCAATGACTGTGGTTTCATGTGCATAAAAATCGGGGGGCAGCATATTCAATTCAAGCGCAAATTTTTCGGCAATCATAATGAAGGGTCATTCGCAGCATGGAGAGCAAATCCCACCTCCCGTCGTTCAGGATCAGGATGTTTTTCGCGTCATGATATACGTTGTTTCCATCATTGCCGACAAACCACGTTCGCGGAAACGCTGATTTTCACTCAACACATCAACCTGGCCTGCCTTCTCGATGGAAAAAACAGATGAATATAGCTCGCGTACTTCAGACTCATTCACGGAAAAAGGTGGGCCTTGCATTTCATGCTGTAGATATTCCATTGTCACCAGCAACACTCGGCTGTCCGACAATAATAGATGACTCAGGTGATGGGCATATCTTTGTCGCATGTCAGGTGGCAACGCAACGAGAGAAGCGCGGTCATAGACAAAACGATGGTGTTGCGTATCTGAGGGTATGACATCGAAAAAATCGCCGCATAATAACTCATAGCCTGGCGAACGCCAACGTGAAAAACGGCCATGGGCATCCTGCTTGGCCTGTAATTGGTTCTCGGTAAAAAATGCCTCTATGGCCATGGAGCTCAATTCAACCCCCAGCACATCCATACCCTGCTGACGCAGCCACACCATGTCTTTGCTTTTTCCACACAGTGGAACCAATATCTTGTCGCCTGCTGTTGCTCCCAGTTTCAACCAGTTCTGCACCAGATAAGGATTCACCTGTTCCTGATGAAAACCTGTCAATCCCTGTTGCCAACGCTCCAGCCAAAAATTTGTTTCCATGCATAATTCCTGTAAAAAACCAGGGCGGACTCTCAGCGGTACAGATCCGGCTCAGACATATCCCTGAACAACATCGGCCAGGTTAAAATCAAACGTCCATGATAATCCGGCGAACATAGCGTACTCCATGTTCGCTACATACCACCGCCCATGCCGCCTCCGCCCATACCACCACCCATACCACCACCCCCGCCAAACGCCGTACAACCTGACACAGTATTCTGTGCCGGACTGCAGAACGATGCCCATTCCATTCCGTAAACATCGAAATTTCCACCTACATAAGTATAGGTACCGAAGCTGCCGCCATCGCCTGCGCCGAGAACATAGGTATATTTGCCCGCCGTTACATTACGGGTTGCGGTAAATTTTGCGATATCAAAATTAGCCGCACCCGCCGGGATGTTGGGATTGTTAATCACCAGTGTATTGATAATCGGTGCCGATACATTATTTGTGCTGTAACCAATGGTGTCCATACCCACGGAAAATACGCTGCTCATCTCTGTGGTAGTGATGGTTTGGGTAATTTTCGGCTTGAAGGCGTCTCTGGCCTTGAGAAACTCCTGGCCAAAACCCGTCTCATTGTTAATTTGTCTCATATGTACCCGCGCAGGGTTACCCGTACCATTACCTGACACGGCTTCAGTAGCACTCAAGGGGCTACGGTCATTCTGGGCACTGCCGGCACTGGCAGTCAGGGGTGCCGGGCCATTACCCATGCCCATCATGCCACCCCCGCCGCCCATCATGCCGCCCACGCGCGCGTTGGCACAACCGAACCAGCAGGCCGTGCCGGAAGCAGCCGTCTGGATATAAACTTCCTGGGCAAAATTGCTGCCACGCGCAGGGTCGCCAATAATGACGTGGTAATATTGGTTTCCTGCAGCATCTCTCACGACCTGCTGAAGAAATGGGGTCGTGTCCGTTCCGCACCCTCCCATCCCCATCATGCCTCCCCCTCCGTGCCCCATCATACCCCCGCCAGCCCCGGTAAAGCAGTCAATGTTGGCAACACTTGCCACCACGGCCGTGCCAGTTTGAGGTTGGAAATTGAGATTGAATTCAGCAGAAACACTCCTGGAATCATACAAAAACAGTGATACCGTAGCGGTGATGAAATACCGCATTTTAAAAATTCTCAAAATATCACCCATACACTTATAAAGTGTATGTATTATATCACTATGAAATTTTTCCGGCGACAACGAAAAATGGCGCTTACATTTTAATCATCACAGGCAACGACACGCACATATCCTGGCCTGCCCTGAATCCACCAGAACTCTATGCTATAATTACGCCCCCTTAACTGGTCACAAGCGCATCACTATAACCCCCCATGACTCCAGCACTTTCACTGCATAATCTCACCAAGGTTTACAAAAACGGCATTACTGCCCTGCACGGCATTGACCTGGAAGTCGCGCCGGGCGATTTTTTTGCCTTGCTGGGCCCCAATGGGGCGGGTAAATCCACCACGATTGGCATTGTTTCTTCACTGGTTAACAAGAGCGGTGGCACGGTGCGGGTATTCGGCCATGATATTGACACGGAACTGGCTGCGGCCAAGGCGTGCATTGGGCTGGTGCCGCAGGAGTTTAATTTCAACATCTTTGAGCCTGTGGTGGAAATTCTGGTGAATCAGGCCGGGTATTATGGCATTCCACGCCGCGTGGCGTTTGAGCGTGCCGAACGCTATCTGCATCAGCTTGGATTATGGGACCGTCGCCATGATCAGGCACAGATGCTTTCGGGAGGCATGAAACGGCGCCTGATGATAGCGCGTGCGCTGGTACATGAGCCACGTCTGCTGATTCTCGACGAACCGACGGCCGGTGTGGATATTGAAATTCGCCATTCGATGTGGAGCTTTCTTGCCGAAATCAATGCCACCGGAACGACGATTATTCTTACCACCCATTATCTGGAAGAAGCCGAGCGGCTGTGTCGTAATATTGCGATTATTGATAACGGGCGCATCGTTGAAAACACCACCATGCGCCAACTGCTTAATCGTATGAACTCGCACACGCTGGTGCTGGATCTGGCGCAACCACTGGCGACATTACCCGACCTGCCCGGTTTCGCTGCCTGCCGTATTGACGACACCACGCTGGAAGTCGAGATTTCGCGTGACGCCAATATTAATGCATTATTCACGATGCTTTCCAGGCACGGCATTGAGGTGAGCAGCCTGCGCAACAAAACCAACCGGCTTGAAGAACTGTTCATTCGTCTGGTGGGCAACAAGGCTACTCCCGGCATCCTGCCTGCCGCAGCACTAGCACATCCTTGTGCGTCGGAAGATACAGCATGAACGGGCACGCGCAATATATTGCCTTCAGAGCGATTCTGGTCAAGGAAGTGCTGCGCTTTACACGCATCTGGATACAGACCATTTTACCGCCGATGATTACGACAGCGCTGTATTTTGTGATTTTTGGTCGCCTGATCGGCAGTCAGGTAGGTGATGTGGATGGTTTCGGTTACATGGCATACATTGTACCCGGCCTGATTTTGATGACGGTGATCACCAATTCCTATGCCAACGTGGTGTCATCGTTCTACAGCTCGAAGTTTCAGCACAACATCGAAGAGATGCTGGTGGCGCCGGTACCCAATTATTTAATCCTGCTGGGCTTCATCGGCGGCGGACTGGCGCGTGGGCTGGCGGTGGGGCTGGCCGTCACAATAGTGGCACTGTTCTTTACGCCGATTCCGCTGCACAGTCTGTGGGTTGCCGTGTCGGTGCTGATACTCACCAGCATATTATTTTCACTGGCGGGACTAATTAACGGAATTTACGCCAAAAGCTTTGATGATATTTCGGTGATTCCCACGTTCGTGCTGACACCGCTGACGTATCTGGGCGGGGTATTTTATTCTGTATCCATGCTGCCACCCATCTGGCAGTCAATCTCGCTCGCCAACCCGATTCTGTATATGGTCAACGCGTTTCGTTATGGCCTACTGGGGGTATCGGATGTGGGTCTTGGCGTGGCGTATCTGGCGATTCTGGGCTTCATTGCGGGACTGTTTGGCTTCGCCCTGTATCTGCTTAATCGCGGTTACGGAATTCGCTCGTAACGCCCTGACGCAACGACCCTCTTGTTTTGGGCCATTAAATATTCGGGGTAGTCAATGATCAGTAGTGTGCCCCTGATACCAAGACGAATGAAAGTATTTTGATTGTTATCACCCGCAATAAAAGTGCCCCGGCTATTTTTAGCGCCTACTTTGCGGCTGTTTGATCACTTCAAAATAAATAAGCCGATCAGCCTAACTACAAACAGTAGTGCCGCGAGGAGCAATATAATGTAGACATTTTGAAGATCCATTTCCACACGTTTTAGGGAGGGATAGGCAACTATATCGAGTTTTAGCCCATAGTACCCATTCGGTGTGCGCCGATGAATGCCCACGCCGGAACTCCAGCGCGATTTAAAAGGAAGGTATCAATCAGGATGGATGGATTAAAGTCGCCAGCGAATCTCAAACCGTTTTCGGCTTTAACCCCCGATGTCAGGCTAGTTGTCGCCTCTAAATTTCACTATAAATTGAATTTAGAGGAGAGGTATCATGGGTACAATACGTTATTCTGCTGAGTTTAAAGAACGAGCGCTGCAACAGGTGTATACTGCCGCAAGGGGCGTACCATTGAGGCGGTAGCCGCCGAATAAATATGAATTTATATTCCCTTAAGAACTGGATGAGAGACGCGGTGAAGAGCCATAAAAAACCACTGACCGAAACAAAAAGGCCGAACGACGGGTTGGCGCAGGAGCGCCTGCTGGCCTTGCAGGAAAGTTATGCACCAGGAGAGCCAGCGCTGAGTGCCTGGTGTCGGGAACGGGGTTTGTTTGTGCATAATTTAACGCAATGGCGTACTGAGTTTTGCAATTTTAATACGGTTAAAAACGCAGATAAAAGCAATCACGCATTGCGACAATTAAAAGTTGAATACCAAGCCTTGAAGCGTGATTTAAACCGAAAGGAAAAGGCATTGGCTGAAACAGCCGCTTTGTTGGTGCTGCAAAAAAAGTTTCATGCACTGTTGGGGGGGGGAGAGGCAGAATGAGCTCACCCGAGCAGCGCATAGAAATTCTATCACTGGTGCAAGACACGCAAAAAGCAACAGCGCGTCTTGCCGGGATTTGTGAAATATTGGGCATGGATGAGCGCACGGTGCAGCGTTGGCAACGCGAAGAGAGTAAAATTGATAAGCGTCCATCGCGCATTCAAACGCCCACTAACAAGCTCAGCGATGCGGAGTGTGCAGAAATTTTATCGACGGTAAACTCTCCTGAATTTGCCGATTTACCCGTTTCACAAATCGTACCGCGTTTAGCCGATAAAGGCCTGTATCTAGCCTCGGAATCTACTTTTTATCGGGTGATGCGGGCAGCCAATCAACTATCTCATAGGCGGCGAGAGCGGCCCGGCCAACCGCGTCGTGTACCGTTTGCACTGAAGGCCACCCTGCCCAATCAGATTTACAGCTGGGACATCACCACTCTGCCCACCACCGTCACCGGAAAATATTTTTATCTGTATTTGTTTATGGATATTTTTAGCCGAAAAATTGTCGGCTGGCAGGTGGTCGGCGAAGAAAGCAGCACGTCTGCGGCAGAACTATTAACCGATATTTGTGTGCGAGAGAATATTCAAAAAGATCAAGTTGTTTTGCATTCTGATAATGGCAGCCCCATGAAAGGCGCAACCCTGTTAGCCACCTTGCAGGCATTAGGTGTCATGGCGTCCTTCAGCCGATCCGCCGTGAGCAATGATAATCCGTATTCGGAAGTCCTTGTTTAAAACATTAAAATATCGCCCCGATCGAGCCTTGTCGCCGTTTGAAAGTTTACGGGAGGCACGTCGTTGCGTAACCGATTTGGTTCACTGGTATAACGAAGAGCATCGCCACAGTGGCATTAAATTGGTGACGCCCGGGCAACGGCACCGCCATCAAGATGAAAAGATTTTAGCAGCGCGCACGATTGTTTATGAGCAGGCAAAATGCTTGCGCCCAGAACGTTGGTCGGGAGCTACGCGCAACTGGCAGCGCATTGATGTGGTGCATTTAAACCCAAGCAAAGCAAAGACGGAAATAGACGGGGCTAACTCAGACAAAGAGGGGGAAAAGAGGGCTGCTTGAACACATCGTCGAGGCGACAACTAGGTTGACAATTACCGGGAATGCTACAATCGACAACGGTATCCCCGCAACCCCCGATGGTTGTAGCTCCCTCTCTCACCCCGGAATGCTACAATTACCTGCCCTGGAATCGCTGCAAATCATGGATTTACAGCGATTCCAGGGCAATTTTCTGCGTTCAAAACAGCAGCATTTGTGAGGCATTCACC
>JAHFRW010000016.1 GCA_023266055.1 Gammaproteobacteria bacterium
TTCGTTAAGTCCAAGCAGGCACCAATACAATTCTTTGCTTTCCATCGCGCATCTCCTTTGCAAGACATGCGCTATAGATTACGTTATTCTTAACCCACACTAAAGTCTGAGGAACCCAAAAATAATACGTCCTCCTCCTTATCCATGAGTGCCGCCATGGACATGACGGCACTCCTCAAATTTCTCACGGTCGCCAGCGGTTTCTGTGACAGTGATTTGCGATTATTCACCAGTGCCAGAGAACGGTTTTCAGCATCAAAGAGTTTCTCTACCTGCTCTTTTGAATAGAGCGATTCCTTCATAAAAACATCCTGATCACTGTAACTGCCAAATGCCACGAAATAAAGATCGGTAATGTTCGGGCGAGACCGTTGCATACCTTTCAGGGCCTCATTCAGCAGACGCTCCTGATCCAGAAGCACCTCTTCCGCATCTATAAAACCATTGCCAAGGACGATCTCTTTCCCACTTTCCAGATCAGCATATTGATACTGGCCTGCTTCCCACACACCCTCTATCTTGTTTTTACCGCCTTCGGCCTTATTTATATAGTAAACAGCCTTGCCATGAAAAAGCCCATCCTTGAACTCCCCCTCATATCTGTCACCGTTATCATATTCAAATATTCCGTTACCATGTAAACGCCATTTTTTTATCTGACCGTTATATTTGGCACCATTGGCATACACATATTCACCCTGCCCTTCGGCACTCCCTTTCTGGAAATCGCCTGAATAAATATCGCCACTGGAAAAATAGTATTTCCCTCGTCCGTGCATATTTCCATTTCTCATTTCACCCTGATATTTTTCGCCATGACTGAATGTATAAGTGCCCTGACCATCTTCCAGACCATTTTTGTATTTTCCTATATATCTGCCGCCACTTGCGTCAACAAATTCTCCTTGTCCGTGCCGCAATCCGTTTTTGAATTCGCCAATATATTTCTCGCCGTTTCTCCATACAAGAATGCCCTTGCCCTCCAGGCGACCATTTCGCACCATACCATCATAGATGGCACTGTCGGGTAACACTATTTTATGATGCCCATCCTTTAAATGAACATAATCGGGAAGGATACTGTCTTTTGCCAGAACGGCAGGGTTATAAAACAGCGCACATATAACCATCAGCACAAGAGTCGTCGCTCTGGAGTAGAGTAGTGATATATTCATGATATAACGCCAGAATATGAGAAGGGATGACCTCTGTATGGCGGCAGAATACCCGAAAAACTAAATGTACACTGCCATCTTCATACAGATGTCCACTGTGGTCAATACTATAAATCCTGTAGACTATACTTACACAATGCCTTCATAAAACACTAATGCATACACAATCCACTGAAAAATCTACTGAAACTCGCAGAGACTGGCGAACCATAAGCATTCTAACGCCATATTTATGGGAATATCGGACACGGGTCATTATCGCGATGGCTTTTCTGGTACTGGCCAAGCTGGCCGGTGTCACCATACCACTGGCATTGAAAAACATCGTTGATACACTGGACAGCACACTCAATTCCCACATCACCCTGCCTCTCGTACTACTGATCGGCTATGGGGCATTACGCCTGGCCAGCACGCTCTTTAATGAATTGCGCGACATGGTATTCGCCAAAGTAGCACAACGGGCCATTCGCAATATTGCACTCAAGGTGTTTCGCCATTTACATTCCCTGGCGTTACGCTTTCATCTTGAACGTCAAACAGGCGGCATGTCACGGGACATTGAACGTGGCACACGTGGCATGAGCTTTTTGTTGTCGTTCATGCTCTTCAACATCCTGCCTACCCTGCTTGAAATTGCTCTGGTGGCGGTGATTCTGTTTGTTACCTACAATGCGTGGTTTGCCATTATTACCACCGTTACTATCGTGGTTTACATTATTTACAGTCTGGTGGTGACAGAACGGCGCATGGCGATTCGGCGCATCATGAATGATATGGATTCCAATGCCAATACGCGCGCCATTGACAGCCTGATCAATTACGAAACGGTCAAATATTTCAACAATGAAGATTATGAAGCGCGCCGTTACGATGAATATATGGCAACCTGGGAACAGGCTGCGCTCAAAAATCAGACCTCGCTCTCGGTACTGAATTTTGGCCAGGGGGCCATTATTGCAGTAGGGGTAACACTGTTGATGATCCTCGCCAGTCAGGGTGTTGTCGACGGCAGCATGACCATGGGCGACCTGGTGCTGGTTAATGCCTATTTGCTACAGCTCTTCATCCCACTTAGTTTTTTGGGTTTCGTCTACCGTGAAATCAAACACTCGCTGACCGACATGGAGAAAATGTTCAGTCTGCTGGACAAACCCCAGGACATCCAGGACAAACCCGATGCGCCACCCCTGGTGGTAGGAGAGGGTACTGTGCGTTTTGAACATGTCAGCTTCGGTTATCAAACAGAACGACAGATTCTGTTTGATCTGAGTTTTGAAATTCCATCCGGAAAAAAAGTGGCGGTGGTAGGATCCAGTGGCGCCGGAAAATCAACATTATCCCGCTTGTTATTTCGCTTCTATGACGTCGATGGTGGGCGTATTCTCATTAACGGTCAGGATATCCGCGATGTTAACCAGCAAAGCCTGCGCGCTGCCATTGGTATTGTGCCACAGGATACCGTGCTGTTTAACGACTCCATTTACTATAACATTGCGTACGCCAAACCTGATGCGACACGGGAAGCAGTGATTCAGGCGGCAACCATGGCACATATCCACTCATTCATTGAATCCATTCCCCAAGGTTACGATACCCTGGTGGGTGAACGTGGCCTGAAACTTTCAGGAGGTGAAAAACAACGTATCGCTATCGCCCGCACCATTTTGAAAAATCCACGCGTCCTGATTTTTGACGAAGCCACTTCGGCACTCGACTCCCACTCCGAACAGGTGATACTGGTTGCCCTCGCCGAAGTGGCCACCAATCACACCACGCTGGTGATTGCACATCGCTTATCGACTATCGTGGATGCCGATCAGATTCTGGTGATGGAAAATGGCCATATAGTAGAGCGTGGTACACACGGAGAATTACTGCAACAGGGAAAAGTGTATGCGCGGATGTGGGCTTTACAGCAACAGGAACGTCACAAGGAGTTAACCGCTGATTCTGTTGCGTCCACCGCCTTGACCAAGCATTAACTGTAAAAAGATCAGACTTTCTTCAGGCGGTAAACAAGGCCGCCCTGATAACGCATGGCGTCAAAACAGTCCACGTAACCCGACACCGATTCCGATGCACCCAGGCACAAATAACCACCAGGCTCAAGTACCTGTGAAAACCGTGTCAAAATTTCCCGTTTCAACTCGGTGGAAAAATAAATCAGAACATTACGGCAAAAAATCACATCAAACTTGCCCAATGCAAAGTAGTCCTTTTTCATCAGATTCATTTCTGAAAAAGTAATACGCTTGCGTATTTCAGGCTTAACCTGCCATGCCTTGCCTTTGACATCGAAAAACCGTTTCTGGCGATCATCTGACAAACCACGCGCCAATGCCATCGCGCCATACACACCTTCCCGGGCATCCTTGAGCACAGAAGATGAAATATCCGTGGCAATAATTTGTACATCCCGCGGCAAACCGGCGGGCTTGGCCTGCAAATACTCCTGGATGATCATGCTCATGGAGTAAGGTTCCTGCCCCGACGAACACGCTGCCGACCAGATACGTATGGGACGATCACGACGATCTGCAAATTCCGGCAAGATATGTGCCCTGAGTATTTCAAACGGAAAATGATCGCGAAACCAGAGTGTCTCATTTGTAGTCATGGCATCAATGATACGTTCATGCAGACCAGACTTTAGGTCACGTTTAACACAATCTATCAACTCACCCACGGAGCTCAAACCCATTTCAGTTATCAAGCACCCAAGGCGACTTTTGACCAGATATTGCTTATTGTCACCCAAGACAATGCCACTCGCACTTTCGAGGAACTTACGAAACTCCTGGTATTCCTGGGGTGAAATAGTAGGTTGATTCACCAAACGTATCCCTGAATATTATTATACATTCACACCAGCATCACTGCCGTTGCATTGAACCCGCAATAAAACTGATCAGCCCCAAAAAAATCAAACGCTTGCCACCGCTTCCAGGTCGCCTTGCCTTAAACGATTCAACACCGCTACGGCTAAATCATCTGCACTGAACTTCGCAATAAATTGATCTGCGCCTACCCGTTTTACCATAGCATCATTAAATACACCACTCAATGACGAATGCAATAAAACGTAAATGCATTTCAATTGCGTATTTTTTCTAATCTCCGTCGTCAGGGTATACCCATCCATTTCCGGCATCTCAATATCAGTAATTACCATAGTCAGTCGCTGCAATACGGGATCTTTATTTGCAGCCCAGGTTTCGAGCATATCAAGCGCTTGCCTGCCATCCATGGCTAAGGTATACGATACATTGATTTGATCAAGAGCACGTTTTATTTGGCCACGCGCCACACTGGAATCATCGACCACCAGAACATGCGGTTGTGCAGAATACTGTCCCATGCTGTTAATCACGTCCCTCGAAACACCCACGGGACAATGAATCACCTCTGAAAAAACCTTTTCCACATCCAGAATTTCAATCATATGATCACCGACCTGCGTCACTGCATTCAAGTACGTATCCAATCCAGCACTTTGTGGCGGTGGTCGCACAGACTCCCAACCCATATTGACAATTCGCTCGACACCCTTGACCAATAATCCCTGTACAGAACGATTATATTCAGTAACAATCACAAAACAACTGCTGGTCTCAGTCAATGGCTTGCCACCAATCGCCAGGGATAAATCTATGACCGGCAAGGTTTTGCCGCGAATGATGGAAACACCGCATACTGAAGGGTGTGATTTGGGTAAATGCGCCAGGGAGGGACATTGAATAACTTCTCGTACCTTGAATACGTTAATTCCGAAATGCTGCTTGCCGTGCAAGCGAAACAACAATAATTCCAGGCGATTCTGCCCCACCATTTGTGTCCGTTTATCAATATCTTCCAAAATACCAGGCATATATCTCTCCACTAGATACACATTTACTTCTATACGCTATCGGCCCCATCCAAATGATTCTTGACTACAGTCGTGGCGTAATAGTTGCATAAATTAGCTCCATGGCATATTTTGTAAAATTATGGTTACTATTGTTGCTTGGGACACTTTCCATACCCTACGCGCATGCCGCATCCTATCAGCCCCTATCGTCTATTCAGGACGCCGCTCAGGCATTTGTCATGCAACATGCGTCAGGTGGACGTATTGAAGTCAGCGTGGGCGCCCTGGACACCCGCTTGAAACTACCGGTCTGCGCAGAGACATTAAATGCCTTCCTGCCTCCCGGAGGACGGGTCGGCGGCATGAGCAGTGTCGGCATCCGCTGTCAAAAGCCAAAACCATGGTCATTATATGTACCGGTCAACGTCAAAATTTTTACGCCCGTCATGACCGCCAGCCGCCCCATGATGGCTGGCAATCGAATTACACCCAATGACCTCCAGACGATTGAGATGGATATTGCAAGCCTTCCCGCAGGGTACTTCAGTGCCCCCGAACAAGTACTGAACCAATTGGTCAAACGCTCCGTGAGTGCAGGCACCGTTTTTAGCCCGGGGCTGGTTGAGGCCGCACCCCTGGTGCGGCGTGGCGAACAGGTTATTTTACTGGCCGAAACCCAGGGAATACAGATCCGCTCCACAGGCAAGGCCTTGATGGATGGAACTGCCGGTGCCGTGATTCAAGTGCGCAATTCTTCATCACAGCGTATTGTTGAAGGCGTCGTGACCTCTGCGGGGATTGTTAAAATTATCATGTAGATACACTGCTTTAACAGCATCAGGCTCTTGCCAGGATCTCTCATTAGGTTTAAAGTTAAGATGAGATTTGCCGCTAACCCTACAACAGTATTCATAGAGGTACCACCATGCCTGTTGAAATTTCTGGTAAAGCCGTTTCGAATATACGCGCCATAGACAGCGCGGCGCTTTCAAAGACCAAGCCATCCGGCCTTGCGCAACAAGACACACCAGGCCGAACGGTCACGGATACCGTCAGCCTGACCGATACAGCAGCCTATCTACGCAAGCTGGAAAACACACTGTCCACATTACCTGTGGTTGATGTACAACGCACTGACAATATAAAAAAGGCGCTTGCCGATGGCAGTTTCGTTATTGATCCCGTACGCGTGGCAGACAAGTTGCTACGCTTTGAAAGCATGTTTTATTATCGCGCTGCATGATTCCATGAAGCAATTCCTGAAAATCACGGCAACAATAATCGGCCCGGCATAATCCTCACTTAAAGACGCCCATGAGTTTAACGGAACATCAGCACGCCATTAGCGCCCTCCTGCAGCAGGAAATCGTGATAACTTCGGCCCTGTTGAAGATACTACAGCAAGAACAGGAGACATTGCTTGGTAACAACGCACTGGTGATTGAACAAACGCTCGCCCATAAACAGCAGCCTATCGCTGATCTTGAAAAAATAAGCACGCAACGTGAAGCACATTTACGCACCAATGACTACCCTGCAAATCATGCTGGTATGCAGCGCTACATACACGACCATGATCCACTTGGACATCTTGGGCTTGAAGCATTGTGGCAGCAACTTTCCACCCTGGGCATGCAATGTCTGCAGCAAAATCAGGTCAATGGCAGCATCATCACCGCTAAACGTCTCTCTACCCAGGTCGCCTTGAATATCCTGCGGGGCGCGGGGCCGGAAAACTTAGCCAGCTATACACCTGCGGGGCAACCCCAGGCAAAACTTGATTCGCACTCCCTTGGTCAAGCATAAACCTGTCTGGATGATCTGCTCATGGAAAATCTGTACTGTCGTACGCCAATAGAATCCAGCCCATGGACAAAATTACACAACCTGCCCAAATCGTAGGAATTCTCAAAAAAATCCATAAGCGACGCGCCATGCTCAGCATCAGCGTACCCGGAACCGAAAAACACTACAGCAGCGCCATTCTCGAAATCAAATCAGCGGGTACATTCGGGCATCTGATCATTGATGAGCTCACCCCCAAAGAGGGCCATGCTTTACTCTTGCATGCCAAGAAGTTAAAAGTGCGCCTGCAACTGGACGGCGTTAAAATCTCCTTTTCCACAACGCTTGAATCCAGCGGGAAAGACTCGGGTATTGCCTTTTACACCCTGGCACTACCTCAAGAAATCGATTATTTGCAGCAACGTGCCCATCACCGTGTACGCCCCAGCCTTACCAAACCACTCGCAACCCTCTTAATCCACGAAGACGAGACAGTTTTTCATGGTGAAGTTTATGATATCTCCGCAGGGGGGCTCTCCATAAAACTTAAAAGCAATGCACTGGCTACCCCCCTGAAACCCACCGACATACTCATATGCTCATTTACCCTGCCCCACGGTGAGGAGATCACATGCAAACTGGAAGTACGCTCCATTCACGCGACTAACCAACAAAACTTCATCCGTATTGGCGTTCGCTTCACCAATTTGGCCAGCACAGTGCAGAAAATAATCCAGCGTTATATTGCCAGTATTGAAAGGGAGCATCTGAAGAAAATGCCACATGACACATAGTCGTCATGTCATGCTCATGATATAATTTTGATGGTTTTATTATTTGCCTTGGGGTGGTTTTAAATTGTTGCACGATTTTTTGGGGCCGTAGCTCAGCTGGGAGAGCGTCGCGTTCGCAATGCGAAGGTCGGGAGTTCGATCCTCCTCGGCTCCACCAACCCAAAAGAATCTTTACCCCAATCAAAGTGATCCCCGATATCAAACAGGGTTTCAGAATATCCGGTACAAGGCAAGACAGAAGCATTTCGGCGCTGATCGTCACTTCGCCCCGGTAGCTCAGATGGATAGAGCATCCCCCTCCTAAGGGGAAATCGGTGATTTAAATCATTGTTTTATAATTATTAATTTTATGCGTATCCAATATGTGTCCATCCGATCATATAAAAAATCAATCGGGAGCCTTGACTTCTCGCAAACCCGATAAAAAACTTACCGAAATAGGTGGCAATGATGGCGTGGGCAATAGCAGGAAATATGATCGGATTAGGTCTTGCGATGATCGGCCTAGGCGTGATTCTGCGCTCCCGCATCCGTGGTCTTGGGGCAATCACGATCGGCATCGGGATAGGGGTGTTGAGTTATGCACTCATCATACCCAGAATCATGGCATAACAAATTTAATCCAAATACACCGAAAAATAAAACGAGCCGTTTCCTGCGCCGATTCCGCTTGAGCCTAGCATCCACACCGAAAAAAAATTGTTACTATTTGGCGGTATCGCCATTGGGACAACAAATGCAGATGGAGTGCCAAACAGCGTCACATTTACAGTATAATTTTGATGGCCCAAATTATGCGTAATATCATACCGACCCGTTGAAGGTCGCGAAACGCTCCACCCAGCCGGCAATCGTATCGCATTACCCGCTTCAGCTACCCGGCCATGAAATATATTGGCGTTGGTACGTATCCCCTGACCATTAATGGTCGGTGCTACCGTAAAATCTGATGCGACGTCGCGGCGCGCAAAGGCGGACGAATCGATCCCATCCAGGGTGTCGGCGCTCTTGCCGACCAGCGTTGCGGGGATATTGGCAAGAGGCAGAAGCGCCGACCCATCCAACCCTGCGATACCGCTGGCTGATCCGCGCGCGCCTATAATATCCTTGACGCGCAGCATTGTATTATAAATTTCTGCCCGCGCCTGCGATGGATCGTCAGTGGCGGAATCCACATGGATAGTCGTAATGCTATCAGCTGGCCACGGCCCCGCCATAACACCCGTCGAAAAAACTGCAAAAACAATACCAAAAATAATATTTCTCACGGCATTTATACTCCTCTTATGGTCGCATCAATCACTGCGTCAGCCAACACATTGCTGGCGTTGTAAACTTTTATGCGTGGGCCAGGCGCGATATTTTTATCTCCGACGATCTCCCAACTCCATCCCGGCCCTACATTCTGGAGCGCGACATCAACCTTTCTGACCAGCCCATAAACCTTTGTGATCGGCAAACGAACGTCGCCTACCCCCAAACGATATGCGCCCGTGAGGCCAGACATTACAAGGTCGGCGATATCCTCTGATATGACGCTTGAGTCCAGGATCAGAGTCATAATTTTTAGGGCCGTCAAGGTATTGCCGATAGGCGCAACCGTCACACGCGCCTGAATATAACGCGTGGTTATGATACCTGCAGGTGTAGCCCAGCCAGACCAGATGACATTATCGGTGCTTGTCCTGATTTCCAGCGTGCCTGTACCGGAGTATTCCGCCGAGAGCAGCGGGGTAAACTTGATAACAGCGCCCACATCAATGATAACAGCCGTATATGTTAGCGTGGAAGGCGAACGCGTATATTGCGTCCACGTCTGCCAGGTCACGCCGTCGGTCGGGAAATCACCCCACGTTTTTGTGTCGGAGGCCAACAGCCAACCCGACTCGGCATCGACCCAGCAATTTAATTTAATACCGGGCCATCCATCCAGATGTGACTGCTGCACTTCAAGCGCCCCCGCCAGTCGCGGATGACCCAATGTCGCTTCAATGTAAACGGCTGAACTTTCGTTGCCCGTTGTGTCCACTGTCACAATTGCAAATGTATAAATCCCTGCAGCTAATTGATTTGTCTCGTAAGGCGACGTTGTCAACGGGCCTTGGTGCAGCGGTGCCATGCTCGACCATAATGCACCCGATCCCAATTTATATCGAATGTTATATCCAGCAAGATCATTAGGTACAACGCCAGGGGGTGCCCAAGTAAACCGACGCGTTCCATCAGGATCGGAAGAAATAAAAAACTGCAATGGGGGCGGCGGCGGCTCTGTTTTGCCAATCACCACATAATTACTGATCTGAAAATAAGGGCCATAAAACCCCATGGAATTCTGGTACCGTACCCGAAGATCATACGCATCGCCATCCTGCACCGGCGAGATGTGCGCAGTAACATCATTGCGTGATGCCGTCCTCACAACGGGCAGCCACACCGAGTCTGTGGATTTTTTATATTCCAAATCCGACCCAATCACATAAATATTATTACTCACCGGCCAGACAGCCTTGACGCGGGAGATAATGGTGCCATCGCCGCCCTTGATCAATTCACTTGATCCGCTTGATGGCGTCAACGATGCTGGCGCGGGGACGTTACGTGGATCAGGCAAATTTGTGTCGGGGGCAGTAGCCGCTTCGACGGGTACAGCACGATCGTAGGCAGTTGACTCATGCTCCTGGCACGACATCGCCACCAACCCGTCCGTACGCAACGTTATGCCGGTGACGCGGAACGGCTTCGCCACCCATCCTGGTGTGGCATGTGTGATGGATACAATATCTGCGATTTCGACCTTCAGCGCCTCAGGCGATGCCAGAAAACTGCATGTTAACCCTTGGCGAGATCGCTTGACCAAAACCTCGGTATGATATAAGGCACGGTAATAACTGGTCTCGAATGGAAAGCTGAACTCCTTGTCCAGTAACAGCCCATTATCCTGCCCCCGAAGGATCGGAGAATCTATGATCGCGAGATCGGCCGCCCACGCCTTAAGTGGATTCGTAAACTTTGCCTTCGCGCGGTTCAGGCGTACACGTTTAGAGCCGCTGCCGATTGACCATCCACCAATCAAGTTATCAACATTGAAATCCATAACGGCTGCCGCGTCACGATCAATCACCAGTTTGTATTTTCCGCCAGAATACGGAAGAAACCCTCGGCACGAGGTTAACATTTCTTCAACGTTACGTTTGGCCTCTTGCCCTGCATCAACCACGCCATTGCATTCCAGCGCGTTGATGTTCGGGCCACCGGAATAAGAGATAATTGGCGTTTCGCAATAATTTGCAGATGCAATAAAAGATGCCGCATCAACCTGCGCAGCAGCAATACCCTTGCCATAACGCGCGTTGGTCAAATAGTCATAAATGCAAAGGGCGGGATTGCTGGTAAACTTCACCAGGGCATCCCGAAGATCCAGCACCTTTCGTCCCCTCACATCTGCTGTAATTTCCGGCAGCCGATCATAAATATTTGCATCGAAGGTCAATCGCACTGCGATATAAGCACATCCTTTCCCGCTATGGGATGCCGTCCACACTCCCGGAAACGCTGATACCATATCGGGGTCAGCCGTCTGCGTGTCAGTGCCCACATATTTTTTAATAAGCACCGTACTACCAAAACGCGCGTCTGTGGATACGACATCGTCAATATAAATATTGTCAATGCCAGCAATTTCCCCCTCGGACAACACAAAAACCATCCACAAATATTCATTATTGGCACCAGAAACGCCACTGAAAATCCGATTTCCACCGACCCTGCGTGACCCGTAAATTACAGGTACCCGAGCAACATTACTCGACGTGTTAACAAGTACACTACGATCCTGAGCGCCGATGTCTCCGAATTTCTGGATATCCGGTGTCAGAGCGCCCTGCAGCCACTTCAATCCCTCTTGGCCTATTTTTATAGGGATGCCGAATGGCGTGATGACATCATCGATTAAATCATATATCCCGCCGCCGTTAGGATCAAAGCCCAGCACATCGTCTAAAAAGCTACCCATTAAACACGACCCCAGCGAATCTCATCTGTTTGCGCGGCAAATTCAAAAAATCGATCGCCAGGGAAAAATATCTGTTGATCTTCACTGTTACAGCGCCGCCCGTAGGTTCGGTCGAAATCGATCCAGTGCGAGGCCGCCTGCCATACAATCGTTGATGTACCCTGCACCACATCCTCTGTGAGTGACCAGCTGTCAACACGACCATCGAAAATAACTAGAGGATCTATTACAATCTGATCGGTCGCATTCAAAAATCCACGACGAACAATAACCGACCGCTCAATAAAGTTTTCGGTTAATGCCATCTGAATATTTGCCTGGTTGACGCCCGACAGCGTCACATTCATCGTTCCAGATCGTATTTCAGTGCTTTCTTCGACTTCGCCGAACGATAGCCAGTTGCCCAGTGCGTGATAGGTATTTCCATTCCAAACGATATTACGCCGCGCCGTAGTCAGGTAGCCAACTGTGGAAAAATACAACTCCAGCAAATGAAATATGCGAATTTTCTGCCCCGCAATCTCTGACAGCATCGCCGCCGACATGCCGCGATTCGCCATTAATAAACCTCCTCCATGTCGGCTTCGTAGCGATAATAAACCGGGGATTGGGCCGGGAATTCCTGCGTGTTTTTTGCGAACGCCAGCGTAAACGGGACATCATTAACAGTGATCGATTCATTGTCTGACAACGCCACCATTAATGGCGGCTCAATACTCAACGTAACCTGTCCACTGAGATTGCTATTAGCGTCGGACGTGATCATATAAATCTTGCTGTGTCCGAATTTAATATAATCACCTTGCCGCAAAATGTTAACGGTATTCGGCGACCAGCCATCGGTCGGAATACTCCGACCCGAGACCGTTGCACCATTCACCAGCGGCGCGCCGGTTGCAACACCGCGTGGCGCGAGGTGGGGGAACACGGCCTGAAACGATTGCAATTGTCCGCTCTGAGCTAATGCAAATGCCTGGAACTCTCGACCCTCATCATTCGTTAAACGATCATATGTTGCCGTTACAAGCCATCTATGCCCGCCCATGTCCCGCGCAAAACGTCTGCCCGACTGCGAGTATGATACCAACGACTGGGACACAGACCGAATCGTTACCGACGAAGGAGGAGGCGATGACGGATATATATGGCTCATGATACCGGCCCACCACGACGCCCACGTTCATCGTATGCGGACTGAATCAATGCGATGATCTGGTTACGTTGCGCCTTGACAATGTCGACTGCGCGCGGCGCATCCTGCCCCGTCACCGTGAAATTAATTTCAACCCTGCCCGACGCCTGACCTTCAAGAAATTTCGTCAGGCGCTTGTTATCATCCTTTTTAACAACGCGCTCACCCTCCTGGATCAAATAGGGACCAGTCCGTGGAGCACTGGCGAATCCGTCATGGGCGACGCCCGCCAACGACAAGCCACTCGATAGCGCATAAACTGACGATATGCCCGTGCCAGCAGGCACTGAATTCGCACCTGCCGTCGCGAGCGACACTGCTGCTGCGGCAGGTGCCCAGGCTATAGCTGTGGCCGCCGCCGCAGCAATACTTGTGGCGGTTGAGGCGGCTTTTGCCGACTCACCGAACGCAAAATCAATGGCGCGCCGCACCCCTATTGAAATAAGCGCCGCAATCACCTCACGCGCCATGGATTTCACTGAAACCCTCAAAAAATCCGAGAACTTTTTCTGCTCCAAAATTGCATCAGCAACAGACTGCCCCAGGCTGATATTAAAGCCCACTGCCGCATTCCCCCAAATATCGACAAACTCCTGCGCGAATGTTTTACTCACCTCAACCCGTCTCTGTGATTCATCGGCAAACCGTTTCCCCAGCGAATCAATGGCACCCTCAAGCTCCGGCCCTTCCAGGTATTGGGCGAGCAGCTTATAATCCTCCAAATATTTCCGGGCAGCGGACTCATTGGGATTTAAATCATCAAGCAGCGATTGCAAACGCTTGAGATTATCAGCTTGCCCCTGCCCGAATTCCTCGGCCGACAATGCAAGATTCTTGGTTACACCATCCTGCTTAACAAGCGTATCAACATAATCAAGGGCGGCGCGATTATATAACCCTACGTCAACGGCACCAGCCTTATGCAACCGATTCAGATCCGTCATGCGCGCAATAAATTGTTCCTGCGGCGTGCGTGTGGCCGCAAAAATACGCGAGCTTGACTCCAGGTCTTTCGCCGCCTGCTTCTTTCGCGCCTCATCAGCCGCCGCCCGTCGCTGCTGATTCGCCTCATCAATTTGGGATTGCTCCTGATTCCGCCGCCCCAGTGCAGCCAGCGCATCTTCCCGCCCCAATGCTGCGGCACCAGGCGGCAAATTGCCACGGTCGATCAATCCTGAGCCTGCAGGCGCACGTGAGCTACCACTGCGATCCACCACTGGCACAAACGGATTAAAGGCCGCCCCCAGATTCCGCAGGCTCGGGTCGTTTGAAAATGCCTTAATGCTGTCCGCCATCTCCTTGATCCAGCCAATTGCCGACTGAGCAGGCAACGAGTTGCCTATGGACTCCAACATTTCATCCCACGATTTCTTAAGATCCCGCGTGGATTTTGACAGGCCAGAATTCATTTTTTCGGCGGTGCCACCAAACTGCTTTTCGAGTTCCTTTAAAACAATTGCCTGCGCCGCCGCCAAATCATTGGTTTTTAAAAAACCATTAATCATGTCCTTTTGCACGGTACTGAAAGTGATACCCGCCCTGCCCAGGGCTGAAACGCCGGTGGCCGGGTCATTAAGGGCTTTCCCGACCTGGATAATAGAGGATTGCAAATCCGTGCCGAGCACCGCCGACAAATCGGCTGACAAACCGATGGCCTGCTGGAACGTATCGCCTGATATATTCCGAAAAGTGAGCATCACGGCGGATGCATTACGTATCTGCTCATCATCGAACAAGGTCGTGTTCGACAATTGATCCGCAAGATTATTTATTTGAGCCGCCGTTATCCCGGCCGAATAGCCCGTGGCGCGCAACACTGCCGCCAACTTGGTCTGGGTCTGCTCGGCCTCTACTGCGGCACTAATCGAGGCGCGGATACCTGCGGATACCGCTGCAACCGAGGCCAAGGATGCCAGATATCGACCCACGCCAACACTGGCGTCATCCAGGCCCGTGCGAATTTTCTGGCCTGCCCTGGTACCCGCATCACCCAATCTCCCCAGATCCCGCGAAGCACCATCAACCACACCACGAAAACCACCGGCATCGGCAATCAACCGCACCTTAAGGTCGGTAGGCATTATTCACGCTCCATATCAACACAAATAATCTCGCGCTCGATAACCTGTAACCCAAAAAATAATTCCGGGTCGACATTATCGCGAAGACTACATCGCTGCATCACCACATCAACACCCGCATAATTCAGCCCTGTGCGCCGCCCGTCGTAATTTCTGGCCCATTGCGTCTGACACAACAAATAAAGATCAATCGCTCCATCATTGACCGGCAATATCTGCGGCTCAGGACATTCGGCACATGAGTCCGGTGATCGCCGAGATGCTTTACACGATTTGCAATACCCAGGCCCCACACCGTTCGCATCGGTCACCCAGCGAACCCAGGCAATCAGTTTTTTACCGGTGCCCCGCTGCTGGCCTCCCACAGCCCATCGTTAACTGCCTGATAGAGATTTGGCACGCAATTCATAATCTCCGCTAGATTGGCCTGCGAGAAAGGCACCACATCACCACTATCCGCGTCAACCACGCCATCCCAGCCCACAATGTGGCCATATAACCATTGGCGGCTCTCGTTAATAACGCCCATGTCAAGCGCCTTAACAGCCGCCGCAGACTCTTCAATTTTTTTTGCGGCCACTATCTTTTCATCGTTGGTCATGATCCTGTATCTAATTCTGATCTCAACCTCATCAACCTGACCTGACCCATCATTCCGAAGCGCATTGAATCTAACAGGCCATAAAACTTCCATCTTTCTGGCAAACTTGAACATAAGCACCTTATATCGTTGCTACAGCGTTTTTAATAATAACCTGCAATCCGTTTTGAGCGCTGAGGCGGAAGCCCCTGAACGGCAACTGGATCAAGATACCCTGCGGCCCTTCAATGCCAGGCGAGGTGCGCTCATAAACCAGATTCTGCACCAGGAACTCTATTGATTCATTGCCCGCTGACCCAAGTCCGTTACCCCGCGCTAACGTCACCTTCAGGCTCGATGCGGTATCGTTAATGGCTTTATTGAGCAACGTCGCATCCTCAAACAGCGCCGTAATCGATCCGGTGATTGAGGAGAATCCCTCTGGCAAAGCACGCCGAGCGCCACCTCCACCAATCGCAAAAACGGAATCATCCAGCGCATTATCAATTTTGATATCACACGATGTTACTGTCGCAATCGCCGACCCGCCCTCAAGAATCGTCGCGGAAAATGACGAAAACGGCGTGTGCCCGGTATCAGTATAAGTGGCATCAATGGGAGCCGCCCCGAGCGTACTCTTTGCACCCTTCACCTCAAAATTTGCGAGGCAATAGCCCTCGGTAGGGAACGAAAATGTGGTAGATCCAATGCGCATGCCATTGAATTTTTCATACCGCCCAGACCCGGAAATATTACTGCCGTAATCATGCTCAACAATCAATCCCGTAGGCAACGACCCCAGCGTCAGCGTATGAGTATACGGGCCAGCCCCCGACGTGACATTCACGCCCATGGCATGCTTCAACAGCGTACCTATATTTTCTGCACCCAATTCCACCGATATCTGACCCGCGACATCAACATTGCCACGTGCCGGCCGGGTTCGCGCCCGCGAATTATCCAGGGTATTACTGTCCAGCAATGTCTGTGAGCTTTTAACGGTCGAGGTGACCACATACAGTTTCTTGCCATCCGGCGCACCAGGATCAGTGGCGTAGGTTGATTCCTCATAAATTCCAATCTGCGTTTGAGTACCACGCGCCTGCGGCATAACTAATCCTCCAAAACAATAATGCTTTTATCGTCATTTTCGTCATGCGAGGCAAGACGAAATCCCTTAACCTGTATCAATCGCTGAGCTTCGCCTGGAGGAACCCAGTAATAGTGATGAGAAAAATATGGCCCAACTGCCACAATGCCATCGCCATCGAAAATCACGCGCACCATCTTCAAATGACCATCTCCCATCATAATCCCTTATCTTCTCTGCGATCCAAACGCTCAGCAATATAATCCAGCTTTTTAAAAAGCGCCGCGATAGACTCCTTGAAATCCGGCTTGCTCACATACTCCTTTGGCAATTCTTCGCGCAACTTTGCCAGATCAGCCGCCATCTCACGCTGGGCAGACCATAACGTTTTCAAGATCCACCCACCCATCACCATAATCAAATAGGTTGCGCCTTGCCCGATAAATTGCCAATCCATCTTTCCCCCTCTGAATTAGTGCGCTGTAATATTATTTGAAATAATTCTGTATTTAACATTATATTCGTGTGCCACGGACACGATGTGGTCATCAAGATCATTCCGGGATTTGCTGGATGACGTGATGCCTATGTCTGAACACAACCCGCCCAGAGAGCGATCCAGCATTAACGCGGAATGTACGGTAACCATATGAGCATCCACTGATTGCTCAACACCATCGGCGCGCGAAAAAACGGATATCCGTACAGATAAATCAACATCATGATGACCGAAGGTCAATGGGGTGAATTCCTCACCGACCCAATCCAGCACGATGGCCAGCGGTAAATTGCGTGACAGCGGGTCAACAGGCGATCGCATTAACGCAACATCAGGCAATGCCGTCTCTATGACGGAAAATAGTGCCGAGATAATCTGCTCACGAATCGATGCCATATTACCGCCTTTTGCAAACCAACCGAAAGCTGCGTGTATCTACGCGCCCAGACATTGTTGTAATTCGGCAGGCGACGTCGTAAGACACGCCAACAACAAAACCACCCAGCCATATCTTCGCCAGCGATGCATCATTAGATTGTTGCGCGATGGTTAATGGTACAGGGATATTCCACACCACTGACTGTAGCGAATCAGACCCCAACCAGTCTGCCCACTCCTCCGCGTAATCCAGCAGCGCGCCGGGCGACACCGGCAACCAATAACCATAAGCATCCAGCATAAAGCCCGTCATGGCGCCAACACCCGCAGCGTCCTGCGTTCAGCAGCAACTTTAAACGTCCGATACCCCGGCGTAGGCGCTGACGATGCCGCGCTCAAAATGCCGCTCGCCGCCGCCTGAACCACAGCAGCAGCATCCAATCTGATGTATGCGGTAAGATCGCCACCCGAAAATGCCTCGGCCACGGCAGCGCCAGCCATATTTATAAGCACATCCAGAGATCCGATCACCGATGTAACGGATGCCGACGCACCCGACAACTGCACCAGTGTAGTAATATTTCCAGATGCGCTCGACACAGCCAGAGATGCCCCAGCCAGCGGAATCTGCGTGACAAGATCACCTGCAGCCGACGCGACACCCAATGCGGCACCCGACAACCCTGATCCCGCAGATAACGCCCCCGCCGCCAGCGCGTCAGACAGCGCAGCACCACTCAGTTGGATCTGTACCGATAAGCTGCCCTGCGCGGACGCCAGTGCCAACGCCGCGCCTGACAGCCCTCCTCCCGCTGACAAGCTGGCCGATGCCGACGCATCAGACAGCGCATCACCGCTCAACTGGATCTGCCCTGATAAACTACCCTGCGCTGACGCTAATACTGATGCGGTGCCTGACAGATCAATCCCCGCTGACAAGATGCCCGACGCCACTGCATCAGCCAACGCAGTACCACTCAAACGGATAACCGCCACCACATCACCACTCGCCAGGCTGATGCTGGCTGCGTCACCTGCAAGAGGCACCGCTGTTGTAATCTGCGCAGATCCGGCAGACACGGTTAGAGCAACACCGGCTAGAGGGATCGATGTAGACAACGACCCTGAGCTAACAGAGGCGCTGGCCGCATCGCCACTTAAAGCAGTATTCCCGCCCGCAGAGACATATAATCTTCTGCTGTGCGGCTTAAAACCCTGCCAAGGATTGGCGTATAGCTGAAAATATTCACCGGCACTGATTTTTCGGTTAAAGATGTACAAAAAATTAACCGACCCCAGCAACTGTGTCGCGCCATCGGAGCGCCGACCTATCCTGATTGGTGTGGTGTTACCCTGAACAACACCCGTACCCGCCCCACCGACATCGAGCACAGACTGCGACACATTATTGATCCACGCCTCGGGTACACCATCAACCATTGATGATGCCGCAACACCACAAACGGTGTACTGCCCGGCCACCGGTGCCGTAGTATTTAGTCGATATGTGCGGTAGCCGGAACCTGACCGAACAAAATGCACCTTGCCACTGGCAGAGTCGCAATATAAATCGTAGGGCGTATTCGTGGCACCATTTCCAAGTGCCTTGCTGACCATGCATCTATTCCCACCCAAGGTAGCATCCAACCAACCACCCCACACAATAGAGCACTCGCCGATCGTGTTATAGCCACCCGAATCCTGGTATTCCAGGTACTGAGACCCAGAAATATTCGGGCCAAATCCGGCCGAGGACAACCGAGGGACGACACCGCCAACATTATTCGGCAGAACATGCCCTACGGGATCAAAATATGACGCCCCATTAAATGCGAACACCAACCCGCGCATGAGCGGATTGGAATCATCAATTTCGACCGGATACGGTGGTTGCTTGATCCAGGGAATAATTTTTTTAATAACGCCTGGCATCGCTCAAATCGCACTGGTCAACTCAGAAAGAGACGCTTCCACGGTCGTAGACTGGCCCGTCGCTCCCCGGAACTCAACTTGCAGGCACATTATCGATTGATCCACCAACCACCCTGATTCGACAATACCATCTGCTGCAGCAGGACCAAGAATCGACGTTACTGTTTTCCAGGCAATACCCGCTGGCCCTGTCGCGGGCAATGACACACTGTGCGAGACATGTATATTGCATACACAAGGTGCTGTAGGGGCCACGCTTCCGTTCACCATCTTGACCGTCAGAAAGCCACCGTCAGTATTATTCAAATCAATTGCCGCGCGCTGCGCACCAGCCGAGACGACTACAGTTCCAGCCCCTATCAAGGTACGTGACGTTTTAGTTCTGGCCATTACCCACCCCGCCTGACGGTAATATTAAATATCAATTATCGATTTGAAAGGTCAGCGATCCCGCCGCAAAAGAAGGTGCCGAGTCGCCATTATTAATGGTTTTTGACACAGTGAGCGCCGAGCAAAATAAAATATTCCCGGCACTGGCGGCATCAGACACAAAGAAATGTGTCACCACCCCCCAGCTTGCAGTGGGCGCGGGAAACGTAATAACACCAACATTGCTGACAGTACCATTGGTGCCGCTGGATGCACCAGTAGCAGTGCCGTGCGTACCATTCCAGGCGGTTGTCGCGGACACGACGGCGACGCGCGCGTAACTGCCGCCTGTAACTTCAGTCCCTACTCCTGTATCACTGCACGCCGCTGTAGATAACCCCACATACAATGTCGCGGGCACAGAATAAGGCGTCGCCCGAAACAGTTCATCAACCAGCTTATTTTCCCAATAATTGCTCATCGCAATCGCATGAGCAGACGTCGCAATAAACATCAACGCTAAAAATCCTGCGATACCACGCAAATATTTCATTTTTTATCCCTCATAAAACACACCAAAAAACTAACGATAGCCATCCAAAATAATTTCAAGCTGCTGCACATAACCCATCAACATTTTCACCGAAACAACATAAGCACGCATGACTACACCCGCATCGTCGCCCGCTGACAGATTGTAAATGGGTAAAGCGGGTCGCGATATCGACGGCGGCACGGGCGATGCAAGCACCACAGGCACACTGACCGGGATCACTGGCTGCCGTGCAGCACAGCCCGATAACATAATCAACATAACCAAAATCACCTTCACTGCCAGTCCCGCCGCAACACTTGAGCCTCACTGATACCCCAGCTAATCGCCTTATCACAGGCCACCAGTGGCGGCACCGCCAACATTGCCATGGCCCGAGCATCAGATGCTGCGCGTACTGTAGTCGCAGCGGCGTAGGCCGACGTCACTTTACGCTGCTGCTTTTCACCCTCTTCCTTGACCGCCTGAATACCTGCATTCTGCTGCTGTGAAACACCAATACACTGGTCGGCAACGGCAGCACTTTTCCCAACTTCAACGCTGGCATCCCTTGCGCCGCTGTAAACAATGTAGAGCGCACCACTTAGCACCACAATGATAGTGATCAATACTGTCATAATGGCCTTGACGGGCAGTATTTCAGGAATTTTGAACATTCGACTGCTTCTCCGTCCACTCCCGCCCCAACCATATCAACAACACGGCGGACACTGCCCCACCAAATTCCAGGGCGCCCATGGCAGGCATCAACCCCAATGCGCCAAGATTGATGCCTGCCAGCGCGAATTTACACAAGAGCACGACCCACGACACCGTAACAAAAAAGAGCGTGATAGACTCCTTGCCGCGCGTATCCCGCATCGCCCTGAATAATTTCACGCGACCTCATTGAATATATGGCCATCTAATGGCTGCATATTGCCTGCCAACCAAGCACTAACATCAAAACAAGGGCATTTTTTAATATGCTCCACCTGCTCGATAACACCATTACCATTCAGATCAGGCGACAGGTCGCGATGTCCCACAATACGCGCGCCAGGGAATGTCTCAAGTAGTGATAAAACATTTTTGCGTAAGGCAGCCCATTGCAACAAATCAAATTGATCACGACCAATCATGCAGATACCAACGGAAGTTAAATTATGATTCTTGACATGTGCGCCAACTTCATCCAGCCCCCGACCGATAATGACGGCACCAGCAGCATAAATCACGAAGTGGTAGCCGATATGCTTCAGGCGCGGCTGATTCCGCCCCATCAATGTCACATTACGCCGAAAACCCCGCTGCTCGTGCCAAACATCAATATCATCCACCGTTACCCAGCGGCCATTCGGGGTGTCGGAGCAATGAATTACAATGGTGTCTATTTGCCGCATAAATTAATAAATCCCCAACAATCCAACTACCAGGCTATCATCTGCGCTAACCTCGGCGTCCCGGACTCTGTATTGTTGCCCGCCAATAATCAATCCCTCACCTACACTCAATCCAGGAAGATCGTCACGCTGATAAGTCATCGAGTAATTTGCGCCTGTCGCGCCGTATCCCCCAAAATCAACACCCTCGATAACTCGATCAAAAATAACAACCGCCGACCCAGCCGGATCAACACGAGTAACAATCACCCCGAAATCGGCGAAGAAGGCTGCGAGATTTTCAGTCAGCGGCACTGCCGACCTCGCTATTAATCTCTTGATCTGGGTCAGGCTTCGGCTTCGGCTTATCTTTTTTTGCGGGCGTCTCGACACCATCAGCCCGACCCAAACGTATCAGGATTTTCGCATCATCATCATTTACATCGTCAGGGATATTATAAATATCACCTTCAACTAGACTCCGCCCCGATGCACAGCAACCACTTAAAATTTTTATCTTATACATAATCCACTCCTATGCGCCGTTCTGCGAATATGCGCAGAACAAGGGAATCATATTAATTTGTCAATGCGTCCCTCATTACCGAAAAACTTTCAGGGTGACGCACAGCCATGTCAGCATCCTGCAACACAATGATTCGTACTGTCCCGGAGGTGGACGCCGTGTACGGGTCAACCGTGATGTCAAGCGCCCCCCAATTGCCGATGATGAGATCATCCCAGTTACCATTAATAATCGCAGAACACACGCCCACCGCCGTGCCCTTGGTGAGATTGGATGGCACTTGATTTGATACACCAATACGCGCCCCACCACCATTGGTGAAACCATCTTTATCCGGAAAGTTCTCCACAATAAATCCAGCGACTCCGGAGGCCTTCAACGTGCGCATCAGTTGCCCAACGACCCGTGAATTTGTCAGCATGCCCATGTTACCGAAGTCAGCATTTGCGTTAGCAATGTTGCTCCACAGCTTTACAATATGGTCCCAGTTTGGCAGGGCGCCGTTGGTGCCACCAAAAACATCACCAATACCTGTCGTATTTAAGATGCCAAGCGGCTGGCTACTGGCACCGGAGCCATTTATAGCCGCCAAATCCAGGCCCAAACCAACAGCTTTGGCAAGATCGCCCTGCACGAAATTCTCCACATCGATTGACGACTGGATCAACAGCTTACGACTGATATCTGAATAAGCACCCACTGTTTTCGGCGACATAAGAACCTGATCGAAAGCCGCCTGGCTCTCAGTCGGGGCACCTGATTCGGCGACCCAATACGCCTGAGCACCGCCCGTGTGGCGCGGTATTGCGATATTACCCACCAAACCTGTGAGCAACTGCGCCCCCATACGCAGCGACATCATGCGATTGCGCAGCAAATCGATGAAGCTGGAGGCCAGCAGATTTGTGGCGACGGTATGTCCGCCCGCCGTTGCCGTGCCTACGGTGAGGTCGCGGCGCTGAACCTCTGCAGGAACAAAAAAACCACGCGAGGCGCGGCCCACCTTTGCGGCAAATGCATCAGACGCTTCGCGCTCAAAAGCGGCGGCATCATTTGCCTTTCTATCCGCTGGATTCGCCAACGCATTCATCGCGCGCAGGAAAGAAAATTTCCTCACTTCCTTTTCGCTCATGCCAATATCAGATGCCGTTGGTGGCACTGCTATCTTCTCCATGGCCTTCGCGCGGAACTCATCAACCGTCCAACCCTCGCGCACCGCCTGCGATGCGATTTTATCTACGCCATATTTAACATATGCCTCACCGATAGCGATGATTTCAGCGGCACGCTTCTGCTCTTCATCGCGGCCAGACTTCTGTCCACGCGTTTCGATTTCTGAAACATTTACTTCCGGCATTTTATTCTCCTTAATTTCTGTTTGACGAACAATTTCTGCATGTTCAATAAATTCAATTTTTTCAACATTGTCAGCACTGCGCCCAATGCCCACGCTGACATCGGCGGGCACGGACACCATCGACACCTCAAACGGCTCCCAGTCGGTGACACGATAGGTGTCAACACCGGATTCCTCGTCGATTTCTACAAGCTGCGCCTTATGGATTATGTATCCAACCGAAACATGACGCCGGATGCCGTCTTTCACGTCCTGGAACACTTCATCGGCTCGCGCACTTTTCCCAAAGCGCACCACGGCGCGACCTACCCGGTCGGCACCAATCTGAACTGATTCAATAACCGCGACATGATCACGGGTATCGTGATCCATCAACATCGGCCCACCGCTGGACAGTCGACCGAGGCGAATGGAATTCGCGGAATGATCAAGAATTTCACGACCCCAGTAACGCTCATAAGGCATCTCACTGGAAAACGCCAACTCAACGGTGCGTGCATCGTCATTGATCGCCGCGCGCTCGACCTGAAACGAGCGGTGCGCTTTACTGCCGGACTTGATTTCTTTTTTCATAAGCGCCATTACATCACCTATTTTGTAAAATAATTAAGGCAAACACTTTACATATCTGCATCATTTTTTATTGGATTTTGCGGCTGCTGCGCCTGGGCGTTTGCGCCGTAGCTCACCATCGTCACTTTCTTCATCGCCACCAGCGCCTCGAAAGCTGCGATATCATCAAGCACATCCTCGACGTCCATCCCCATCTGCGCCGCAATGCTCTGCGGGCTGGCAATGCCTGACTGGATAGTCAGGCGCGCCGCTTCAATATCTTTTTGCGGATCTACCCACGCCCAGCGCCGCCCTTGCCAGGCGTGATTGGAAAATTTATCGAGCTTGGTAAACGGCAACGGGGAACCGTTCGACATGGTGATCGCCTGATTCAACAACGCCAACCTGATCCATTCATCAAACACCGGCTCAAGAAACGCTTCAATGAACCAGTTTTGCAGCGTCATCCACTGGTCGCGCTCCTCCAGCGCGCCTGCGCGCAACGACGTGTAGTTGACGCCTTCAAGATCATTCGCCAAGCTGTTGTACGATACATCCAAGCCAGAGGCGATACCGCGTAATGTGGCTTTTACAAAATCTGCGTAAAGAGCATGGGGATACTCGGGGTCAAAACTTTTAAAATCATAACCGTCAGGCAGAATCCCGAACGTCCCCGCCTCGGCATCCGTCACGAAGTCGCCGCTTTCCTTGTCTTCGTCAGCTATACCGTTTGGCGAACCGTCTTTAGAGGTAAAAAACCCCATCTTCGCCGCGCCGACGCGGGCGGCAATGATGGCCGCCTCCTCATAACCCTTGAGATTGTTCAGGCGCAACATCGCCGAGTGCATCCACGGCACACCGCGCGCCTGCTCCGGCTCATCGTTAATAAATATATGTATGATGTCACCGGCTGGCACACGCTCACGCTGGCCTGCGCCCATGCCATCACCAGGGTTGCGCTGGTGCAGCCAATACGCGACTGGCCGCAAATAGGCATCAACCTCGACGCCCATGATTACCGCATTACGGCCGCTTGCTGGATGCAGGTTCATGGCGGTATCCAGCCGCGCCATATCGAGACACTGCAGCGCCAGGCCAAAACTATTATTTGCGGCCGCGCCGCGTATGACGCGCACCAGCGCCTCGCCGTCACGCGCCACACATCGGGATGTGGTGCGGCAAAGATCGGCAAAACTCATTTTGCCGGTGATCTCACACACCCGGCGTTTCGCCCACTTGGAAAAAGCGCCTTCAATCGCGCTATTGGCAAGCGTGTCTGGCTTGCCGGGCGCATCCATTACGCGGGCTTGCAAGGTAAACCCGGCGGGGCCGACTACATTACGCCCCACCATGCGTAGAAATTTTTTTACGTAATCGTTATTTTTCCCCAGGTCACGCGCGCGCATGCGCAACCTGTCCAGGTCACCGCGTAATTCCTGGTTTATGCTATTAGTTGTACCCATCCACGAGCTGGTCAGGCGATTTATGGCGGCCGCTTCGAAGCGGCGCACGGCGGTTTTGACAGGGGCAGGCTGCGCGCGCCTAAATTTATCAAATATCCCCACGATCGATCCTCATAAAAGACAGCGTGGAGAGAACCGCAATGGAAAGTCGCGCACGAAACGGCACTACTCCTCGCCCGATTGACAGGGATAATATAAATAAATTCGGCGCATAAATTATGCGACGAAGATAAGTGCGGCGCTTAATTAACACTAGAGCCTCACCAATATACGATTACGCGAGGCTAGGCCGTTTGCCACACGCGCGGCGTTTTCTTCACTGCGCACTTCGATGCGGTATTTATCGCGGAACACCAGCAATTCGGTGATGGGGATAAACTGCATTTGTCTTCCGGCAATGGAGTACGATAAATGTGATTGCGTGGCGCGGCCTTCAATAACAGCCTCAATGGCGTCCAGCGTTTTAACCGCGTGGCTGCGTGTGTCATAGCCCTCCGCCTGCGCCGCAAGATTCGGTTTGACTGTGATCGCGCCGCTGGCCAGGGTGTAGCGTTCAACGGTCTTGGTGACGTAGGCTGTCCAGGTATAATCACCGGCCGCCCATGCCGCACTGGCTGCGGCGGTGACGCTAATCAGGTGATCATCCCCCGAGGCGGTACCAATAATATCAATTTTCCCAGCCGCATTAATCAGCCGGTAATTTAATACCCAGCCCGCGCCAGCAGGGTAATCGGCAAGCGATTTTTTCCATGTAATGGAGTCACCGGCGACAACAAAGGCCGGTTCTTGAGAGGGGATATTTTGTGCCATGCTTTAATAGTGGCACGGCATTTGTAAACTGGTTAAGGCAAACCCTTTACAATTTGGTATATTCGCTGACGGGTGACCCGATACCGCCGCACAATTAACTCCATGCGCTCCCCGCGCAACCAGTCGGCGCGAATCGCAGTATTACGCTCGCTGATCTCGGCATGCTCCCGATCACCATCCTTGGGTATGTATACCCGCTCCCCGCCATAATCCTTGCGTAACTCGCACTCAATCTCCTCTGGGGTGCGATCTTTTCCCCCATAAACCCGATCCAGAATGTCGCGGATTATATCCATCACCACCTCGTTGCGAAGTTACTGCCGCGCCGTCGCGCGCCCTTGCGTGTCGTGGTCGGCGGAACGATGAGTGGGCTGGGATTTTCCTCAACCTTCACCGCCGCCACGTCTACCGGCTCGACCATCGCAGACCGCCGATCCCAATCTGATTTTTTCCACTTGTGCAAATATATTTCTGGGTGATGCGCTGCCGCCAAAGCATAATTCCAGGTATCCAGCGGTTCGTTGGCGTGACCTTTTTTGATTTCCCAGCGGTTTTTACGGGGGTTAAATGTTTCTGATACCAGCCCATTAAAGTATTTCTCATCCAGATCCTGGCTGAATCTTGCTTTGCGCTCCGAGGCGGGCTTGTCGGCATCGGCATGCAGGCGCCCGTACAGCAGGTGTTTGGCCGTGTCGCTGCCGACCATATACAGCGATACGCCGTTTTTAGTGGTGATGCCGCGCCAATTGACATCCTGCCTGCGCGGCTTGCCCAGGATCGCCTGGCCGGGCTTGTTCGCGCCCTTGATCGCCATCGGGCGCCGCACGCGATTGGCGCGCACGAAATTGTAAACATCGTGGGCGTTGTGCCCGCCGGTATCAATCGCGCACGCCTCAGCGCGCAGCACCACACCGAAATCGTTTGTTAACTGGATGCCATTAACGTATTCGGCCAGCGCATGCCACAACTTTTCCTCGGTGGGGCTACCGTGCAACACATGGTAATCGAGCGTCCAGGTAACATCACCGCGCCCATGGCCCAGCACTTGGATCTCCAACCGGGCATTATGTCCGCTTTGCACGTCGACGCCCACAGTGACCAATAGGCACCCGCGCGGCACGGCACGCAACCCATAAGGCTCGGCGCGCGACATCAATACATTGGATTTTATATCGCTGGTACGGTCGGCATAGCTCTCGGCCAGCCGTGTGTTGATAAAGCGCATCATGCGCGCGGTATCGCCCTGCGCCTCCAGCCACTCCTCGGCTAGGTCGCGCCAGGAGCGCCCCAGCCCAATCGGGCTATACAGCGCGCTGGCATGGAAACTGGGGTACGGCGCACCGGGGTTTTTGGCAATCCAGCGATGCCGGGCCATCATATCCGGTTTGTGGTGCTCCAGAATCTCACAGCCGTTATGTTCGCAGGTGTACCAGATATGCCGGATGCGCTTGTCAACGCCGTCGGTCTTCGACCACATCAGATTACCCCACTTCAACGCCTGATACTCACCGCAATGCGGGCATGGCAGATGCGCGTAGCGCTGGTCACCACCACCAAACTCTTCTTCGATGATGCTGTGACCCTTCAGTGTCGGCGCAGAGCAGACATACAATTTTGAGTCCTGGTACGTCGACTGCCGAGCCTCAATCAAACCGATAACATCTCCCTGACCCGTGTCGCGCTCGTACTCATCAACCTCGTCAGCGATGGCATAACGCAACGAGATATTTTTAAGATCGGCGGTGGATCCCGCTGTGCGAAAATATAACGACCCGCCCACATACCCCTTGCGACGGGCGTTATTGTCGCCGCTGCTCTTTTTTGCCAGCGCCTCACGCACACATGCCGTACCCTCGACCAGCGGTGCGAACTTCTGCGCGCTCCAGTCTGCCAGCGTGTTCTCGGTGGGCATGAACAATCCCACCGAGCCTTTGGCGTGCGAGATGATGTAGCCCAGCCAGTTGGTGGATATCGCCGTTTTGGCAAACTGCGTCGGCCCCTCGAAAACCACTTTTCTAACGGGCGAGCTTTCAGAAAGCATATCCATGATCTCGCGCGTGAGTGGATTACGGCTGGTGCGCCACGGCCCAGGCTCCGCGTCCGCTCCTTCCACCAGCATGCGATGGGCATCCGCCCACTCGCTCACTGTCAGATTATCCTTGGGGCGGATATGCCGGGCGGCGACGGCGTACGCGTCCGCCCGGAACGATCCAGCGACTAATGTCATACTACCCTGAACTCGATTACCCATACCCATGGGTTTTTGCCCCACGATCCCGCACCATTGATACGGTCCCACAGATTCGCGAACCCGGCACGATATGTTCCGTATTCCGGCTCAGCATTAAATATATCATCACACAGCTTTTCAGCACCTTCACGCGCAGCGGCATCCTCAGAAATGTCCTGCAGCCGCTCAACACGTAGCCCACTAATTTCGAGGGTCAGGCGGCACGCCCAGAAGGGCATGTGAATCGACGGACGCCAACGTGGAACATCAAATTCGGCACCAACATCGGCGCGATAACACGCCCTGCGCGCCGACTCAGGGAAATCAGGATGATAAGCCCACGCCTCTCTTACAAATAAACGATCCCCCACGACACCATAAGGGCATGGAAAGGCATGAACATTCCACCACACCCGCGACGAGGGATCAGCTGCCACGATATCCCCATCACGCTCGCCACCGGACAACGAGTCCCAGATCATCCCTGACGGCAACTTAAATAACCGGCGCGTCACACACTTTTTCCCCGCCAACATAGCCCGTACCATGGCCGTTGAAAATAAAATGGAACGCTCTTTCATTTCAACCCCGCTTCGGCTTTATGCCATACAATTTAAACCAATCGGCATAGCTAATGTCGATGTTATTAACAGACCCCTTGTATCGAGCCAGAGAATTATCAGGCAACGCCACAGGATGCGCGGCGCATCGATCATTCCTTCGCGACACTTTTCCATCACCGATACCAGCGCGACGTGGGCGATTGCGATTAAAAATATTTTTACACGTCCGGCAACGCCGCTGACCGTTCGCGCCTATTATTAAATTTTCACCGCTGAACGGATGCCCCCACTTGCAACACGGCATCGCCCTGCGACGTTCATTCGCTTTCTCAAAATTCGATGCTTTATAACCACGCCGAGATTGATCCAAACCGCTGTTTGATTCCTTTCCCATACTCACCTCCAGACATTATTTTTTACGGTGCATCACCCTGATCAATCGCGGATGCGCCCACATCGACGTAATGATGCCCAGCGGCCCGCCAATCATGAACGCCACGATATCCATGCCCCCCGCATCCGGCGCCAGCTTGAACAGCACTAAATTACTGGCACCGATCGCGAACGATGTAAAAAATGCCGCCGCATAATGCCGACCATTCACGTTGAGCGATTGCAGGCCCAGCGCGAACACGAGCACGAACGTGGACACGAACAGCGCGAGTGAGGTCATGGACACTCCTCGAACATCAACGGGACCTGCACCGGCGGCACATCCCCAGAAAAATGCTGATACCGCCGCGCGCGATTACATGTGACGATCCCAATGTGCCAATCTTTGGGATCGTATTTACCACGGAGTGGCTTAACGCATGTCGCATGAATATATGCGGCACGGTCGCCGGGGTCATATGGATTAGTTGAGTGATATGATTCGACGCGCCAGACATAACCATGCCCCTCATACTCGCCCGCATTCATCACCAAATCGCCAGGGCTGAACCTCATCCCTCCACCTCCCCCAACTTCCGCACCTTCTCCGCAAAGCTGCGCTCCATTTCCTGCAGTCGGATATAAATTTCCTCTTTCAGTGTGGCACGTATCGCCTCCTGATCTTTCGCCACCAGCAGTGGCGCCACCATGTGCGGCATATTTTCCAGCGCCTGGCGCAGCGTCACGGCCACATCACCGATCACGGCCAGCGCCTCGCTTTTTTCCACGACCAATGCTGCCGAGCGCTCGTAATCCAGTTTGTGTTGGCGCGCTAGATAGTGCTCTTTAATCGCTCGTGCCGCTTGATAGCCGCCGGTCACCCGCTCATCCGCTTGCGCAGATGGCGCGTGCTCACGCGCCGACACATTGCGCACCACAACATCATCGCGGTTAGGATCAGCCGTCGCCTTGATACGCTGTAAACTGGCCGCCGCATCCACATCCCCCGACTCGGTCAACACCAGGCGACCTGCTGCTTTTAGTTGGCTAACATAGCTGCGACTCCACCCATTATTTTTTGCAAATTCGGCCTGAGACACGTTGTTTTTCATAAATTATTGATATTTAATAATATTAAAATGTTGACACATGGGTAATACCTATGTAATACTGTCATCACTCGCTAATCACAGCGAGCACCCTAAACCCGCTACCGGCACCGCCGGAAAGCATTAAGGAGATCAAAATGAGCCAAGTCACCACCCCAAAAGGCCTCGCCGAATACCGTGCCCTGGATAAAGCCGCGAAAGCGGCCTATGATCCATCCCGCAAAGCGGGTGCCGACACTGTGCGTCACCTGCAAAAACTTGCGAAACTGATGGCCTCCGCTAAAAGCGAGGGCGAAAATATTGCCCGCAACCGCAACAATACTGAATTTCCGGAGTGGAAAAAAACCAACGACGCCCTGCGCGATCTGTTTCGCGCCGTGGGCTATGGCATGCCCAACCTGGCGCGCGACGCGCAGCGCATGCACCTGATCCCGCTCAGCGCGCAGGATGCGGAGATTGCCAGGCACGCGGCAAAGGCCGCGCATCCCCGGCGATCCAACTGGGGTGATAGCAGGCCTTGCATCAAGGCCTGCGCAGCTGGCGAAACTATCAATGAGGCATTTGCCTACGCCGGGAAATTTAAGGGCCGCACCGGCTACACCTACCACCCAGCCATGCAGAGCGCGGCGCGCATCAGCAACGACGGCACGATGCTCACGGCCCTCATTGGCTATAAATCGACGGCCATTACCATCCAGGCTGGGCGCGGATACCAGTGGGGCGCGGATGCCAACGGCGTGCGCCTGGTGCGGTTGGCCGATTGCGCGGACTACCACCCCGACAGCGACGAGATCAGGGCTGGACGATCGGCCATCATCGCCAAGCTGAGTGAGCGCGCCGAAACCCGAAAAAAAACTGCGGCAGCCGCCAAACGTGATGCCAAAATTATTGCCGAGGCCTGCAAACACGGCGTGTGGGTTTGCTTCGCCGACTCCATCGACGGAGGAAATTGCAGTACCGGCACGAAGGCATTTGTGCGCCGCCATGGACTTAATATCCAGCGACATTACCGCGCCGAAACTTTGCCAAAAGGCGCGGAAAGTGGCCGCATCGCGCTGGCCGTGCTTGCCGCGCAACGGCGACAGGTGCGCGATATGCAGCGTGGCTACGCCGAAATTTAACCAACCGCCCGGCGCGAGCCGGGCATCACTTAACCAAGAGGATAATATTATGCAATGGAAAGTTAACATTCCCGACCGCACGGCAACCCACGAAAGTGGACTCGTCGTGCGGTTCTCGCCTGTGCCAGACACACCGGGCGCATGGGACGGCAAGGCCGATGCCCCAATACCAGCATCGCTCCCAATCAATGCCTCCCTCCTCGCACGGATGATGCGCGAGGCAGGAGATGCATTTTCGAGCGCACTAAAAAAAGGAAAACAGCCATGACCAAACGCACCAGCCTCTACCTCAACCCCCCCATCGCCGCCGCGCTGGAGGGTGCGGAATCCATATCTGGCAGACTCGGCGTGATCTGTGATCGCTACGCCGAAATCAATCGCCGGGCGCGCATCAGATCCACCTTCAGCGCGGCGGAACTCAACGCGTTTCGCGATTGCTGCAACGGCACGTGGTTTGAGCCTGCGCAACTCATTGACGGCGCGATCCTCGCAAATTTTGAGGATTCGCTGATCGACGGCCTGGCCGAAAAATGGGACATCGACCCCACTATCACCATCACCAAGCTGCGCGCGCTCACCTACCCCGAGCAGGTGGCGCTGGTCGAGGATATCGAGACGTTCTGGCGCGGCGTAGCGAGCGCGGGGCCAGACGGCCCGGAGGAGGAGTAATGGCAGAGCCGCAACCCGAGCCGCCCAGCGACAATAAAAACACCGCACTGGCTCCCTGTGACCGATGCAGGGAGCATGTGATCCCCATCGTAGATACATGGCGCGGGCGAGATGGGGCAGAGTATACGGATCTTTTGTGCCCGCACTGCGGGCTGGTTTTATAGCATTTATCATCCTGTTCCGAACGAGCTTGATAATGTTTTCATGGCTATTTTCGGTGCCAGCGGCAATAGCCATGCTAGTGGTGACCGCCTCCCCATGATGAAGCTTGGTAATAGTTGGCATATCATTCATACCCCACCCCCTTCACGGCCCGCATACGGCTTCAGATGCTGGGGATGCTGCGACTCAAAGAGCAGGGCTGCCTGCATGGCGTTGGTGATCAGGTAGAGCCGCCCAAGGCTGATACAGGCCACACCATCGCTGCCGATGGCGCCCGACAGGAAATAGCCGAGATCAGAGATCAGCCCAGCCACGCTCGATAGCGTGTCTTCCGTGCTGACATCCGAAATGAAGGGGTTGATTTGTGCAGCGGTTTGACGATTTACGATAGGCGCGGACGCGCCAGGGGCTTGCGTGTGCATGATGGTAGTCTCCAGTTGCGGCATAGTAACCGCCCGCCCTCTTCTAAAAGGGTGGGCGACCGAACGGAGGTTAGAAGACCGGTGGAGCACCGGCGAGCCTTGCGGCTCCCTCTGTCCGGCCGCCCATAACTGGGTAGACCTGACAAACGAAAAAGCCGCACGGCTTGCGCATAGCGGCTTGCTGCCGCTCCAACTCGGGCTTCTAACCCCGATCACGTTTTTATCCGTGACGGGGGGAGTATAGGCACAGCGCTGGGCGGGGGTCAAGTTCATGATGTGGATGGTTCTTGGCGCCGACCGGACATACACGGCACGCTGGTGGAACAGCTATAACCCTTGGCTTCCGGGTTATGCTGCTCGCCGTGTGGGTGGCGATGGGTAACGGCCTGACAATAAATCCGCCCCGGCCCGCCCCAGTCGGCCTCTGACAGCACTGTGATACTTACCCCGCCCTGAGGCTGCCAGCCCGCACGGGTGAGCTGATCTAGCTTGTAGCCAAGCTCCCATGCAGATTCAGACTCAATGGCCATGTAAGCCCTTACGTTGCCTTGTGGGTGCTTCTCGCCATATTTTATTTGCATGCAGATATCGTTTGCCAACCACGCCACACCGTAAAAATGATCCGCTCCGCGCCCTTTGTCGCTTTCGGCCAATGCAAATAGGCGATCTATTAATTCTTGTTGCTGCTTATAAGGCAGGCATTCCATGTAATCCCGAATTGTGTCTTTTCTCAAAAGCTCTATGTTCACAGATTAACCCTCCATAATTATGTATAAAACATTTAATAAACAAATACTTGCGTTCATAATGCCCATAAAAAACCCTTAAACCACGCAGTATTTACCTACTGAGCCGCCGATTTTTTGACCTGAAGGGGGTAGCCCATTCAGCTTTTTAATTTTTTTATCCTTTATATTCAATATAATAACTATAGTGAGATGGGTGAGATGGGTGAGTGGGCACATATTCGTATGTGCGCGAGATGTATGTGTGTGAGACGAGAAGCTAACGTATGCGCGTATCGCGCACGTACGCGAACAGGCAATCTCAGCCCCTTCAGCCCCTTCAAGCCGCGCCAGTATTGGCTTTGAACCTGAATGGGCTACCCCCTTCAGGTCAAAAAATAGGCGGCTCAGCATACATGCACTCGCATCAATTCGACCACTTTCCATCCTCCCGAACCACACTGGCGAACTCCAGGTAACTCTCTGTGAGCCATATTGTTTCGCTTTTCGCCACCGGCTTCTCCTTGCCCTCCGCCTGCATAATATTTTCTGGCGGTACAAGCATCAACTTCTGCTTTGTCGGCCCCACAAAGTGGCAGTCGCCATAGACGCGATATTTTTTTTTAAGCCAACCTCTTAAGTGATCTACGGCACTAGAAAATTGACTGGAGCTTCGTGTGCGAAATTCGCCATTTAATCGGCACCACCGCTGGTACGCCGCATAAAGATCCATGAACAGGCAGGGCATAACAGGCCACTGGGTGTCGCCAGATATCCAATCCTTAATAAATCGCTGATCAGACGGCAGTGACAGGTTGATGAGATTCTGCTTTGCCTCAGTCATCGGCGGCTTCGTATTGGTTTTAAAATCACCAAGATCAAGATTAAGCAGATAATGATAAAAAGCTTCGTACCCGCCGTTTTCTAATTCAGAAAAAACTTCGTCATAAAACTGATAATTCAGCGCAGGTGGCGTATAAATTACGCAATGGCGGCGGTCATCATTTTCGAGCGGGAGCGGTTGATTTTCGTTGGATAAAAAGACGAAGTTGATCTGGTTCTTTTGCTTATAAGCCGCGATGTTTTTTGGATTAACTCTGAGCTCATCGCCGGTAACCAGGTCTTTCAATTCGTTTTTGATATGCCACATTTCGGCACGCGTAACAACCTCCTCCGCGAGAATAAAGAGCTTGCTGTCCGACCAATCAGAATTAAATTTATCTTCCAGCCCTCGTTGATTCAGCACCGTGGCGTAACAGCCATAAATTTTAGCGTAGGCCCGAAACGTCGCACTTTTCCCCGTGCCCTGAGGCCCGTGCATGATGATCGCGCTATGCATCTTTGCACCGGGATGCTGTAACGGATAAGCCATCCACTTCAAAACCCACCGACTAATGGCAGCGCCATTACCCTCATCACCGCATAGATATTCCAGCAACTCAAGTAACCGCTCACAACTCCCCGCTTTGGGCTGCATCGGCCAGCCCCGCCAGGTATTCAGCAGCACAGAGGGGTCTTTGTCCGACGGATCGAAACCTACCTGATCAAGATAATAGGAACCGCGCGTCACCCATATGTGATGCCGCTTAACATCGTCACCACGCATGCCGGGCGGTAATAACGCTGCCATCTGATCGCGGTGCACAATTTTACGCGTCCACCCATCAAATAAATATTTCCCAGTCCCGTCATCAATGGGCACGAAACGCTCCACCAGATCATCAAGCGGCATGACTGAGCGCGCCGCCGGGCGCTGGCCGTTAAAATCATCTTTCCCCGCCCCCCCTTTTGTCGCAGCCCCGCCGGCGGCCTCACTCACCCGCCACCCCATCGCCTCGATCTTTGCATCAACCTGCGCACGTACCAGATGCAGGCCCTCGCTCAAATGCAGGTCGTTGAAGTCGGTCACGCCCTTCGCATCGACCGGGCGCGGCGCAGTGAAACGCGGCGCAAGCCATTCGCCGCGCACGGCCAGTGCGGCGGCAGATGCCTGCGTGATGCCTGCATTGCCCGCCGACAACGGCGCGCCACATGATCGGCACACACCGGCGCTGGCCAGGGAATACGTGCCGCACTTTTTGCCATCAACAAGTGCGTGGCACTTGGTAAGGTAGTCGTCATCGGCGCACAGTAAAATATGTGCCCGCGCATAACGTTTATGCAGCGCCTGCGCCACCAGCAACAGATTGCCCGCGTCGAACGCCACAGCAACGGGTAATCCCGTCGCGGCATGGAGGCTGCCGGCCGTGGCGTACCCCTCGGCGATCAGCACCACGCTGACCGGCAAGCCGCCCAGCAGGCAGTAATGCCCTTGCTTCACCAGATGTTTGGGCCAATATTCTTTGTCACGCCCGGTCTGTGCGATGCGCCGCGCGTGCTTCCTGTTGGCGCGATCGAGAATAAACTGCAGCCCGTGGATCTTGCCAGCGGCATCGCACATCGGCACGACCACCGCGCCGCCAGGGGTGAAGCGCACCGCAATCGGCTGGATTTGTTTGCGCGCAAGGTAGCCGCTTTCGCCTTCGGCAACGCATTTGCTCCACACGCGCTGTGCGCGCTGCGCTGCACGATCGGCTGCCGCGCGTTGCGTAGCGGCCATGCGCTTGATATTTTCATCCTGCCGAGCCTTGATTGCCGCGCGCTGATCAGTGGTCAGCGATTTTGATTCAGACTTTGGCAATTCAATTTTGGTTTTTCCATTATCGTTGCCCCGATAAACACCGTAGCCCCCGACAATAAAAAGCAATTTCATCACCGCTCCATCGGGCGCGGTGCGATCCAGCAGGATGTCGTTAAGCCAATACCAGCCTCGCTTCTCCCTGTCGCCGCCCTCGACCAGGCAACGCACCGGCTTCAGCGTGTTGACCTCGATACCGCCCTGCAGGATCAGCCCGGCATCTACCAGTTGGCGCTGCACATCATCATAATTAGCCCAAGTCATCGGGCCGTCCTGATGGCTTCCGCCAATGCTGCATCAAATTGTGGCACGATCTCACGATTTGCCACACGCTCAACCAGCGCGCGAAACGCAAATCGTGGACGATAAAAAGCACTGCGCTTCGGGAACACCACGATAGGTACCAATTTTCCAGGGCGACCTTGAGCACCGGGCACTCGCCGATAGATGCCTACGGGCCAAGAAGGATGATGAATGGGGCGGCCATAAAAAAGGCTCACATCATTCGCCCCCTTGCGCCGTCCCTTTACCCCAAGCCTGCGACGGACTAGCGCGCCATATTTTCCAGACCGTGCCGCCTCTATCAATTTATTAATCGTACCCTTGGGAATATTGCCAAACGCATCCAGCGTCACGTTGCCAGGCAGTCGCAACGCAACCTTTGATGGAGCGCGAAATCCTCCATCAATCTGATATTTGAGGTATCCGGCCTGGCGATCCCGGAAACCAATTGTTGCAATCAAATTTGTTTTACGAGCAGCAGCGATAAAAGTTCCGCGTTTGGTGAATTCCGTTGGGCGATCCAGCGATTTATCAAGCGCAGCGGGAATTTCCTTCTGCGCGGATTGTGCCGTCCGCGTCAAGGCTTTTGCCATGGCGAAAGGAGCCTGACTACGCGCAACATCATCAAGCCCTCGCAGAACAGCGCCCACATTTGTATCGATTTTAAAATTAAATATCAATGACTATCCCGTGCAATTTAATGATGTTAAGCATGTTCGGAATCAGCACACTTGCGAAAAACTGCGCTACGAATGACCCTCACGGGTAAGACAGGGAAGGACCCGTGCCACCCGGTATGTCCGAACAAGACCGCCTATCGCAGCATTAAAATAACAACTTAACATCGCCATGGCCGCGCAAGACAACGAGGGGGACGGGGTATGTGCATCAGCGGACGCGCTCCAGCACAGCAGCACACTGGACACACTGCTGACAACCGGGCACGGCGATCTGCCGAGCACTTGGGATGAGTAGCCCACAAACATCACACTCGTTGGCGCTCACTCCGTAGTAGATGACGCGGGCGGCAATGGCCGATGAAATTTCCGCATCGATACGATCCTGTGCATAATCTGCTTCATCCATGGCTCGATCCTAACGCGGCGTATGTCGCGTAATCTGCGACAGCGATGACTGAAGCCTAGCTGAAACATCGATTAACAAACCCTCAATGGCCTTGGCATCTTGTAGAGAAATCGAATCAACCTCAAGCCCATCGAGCGTGCGTAACCACCGCCGCACTTCATTCAGAGCAGCCACCGCATTCTGCGCTGACAACCCCGTATCAGCGCCCGCATCTTGGGCAACATAAATCCCTCCCAGATCACTTGCCATGGCCATGACGATATCGCAGCGCCCAGTAATGGCCTGCATATGCACTGCCTCCTCCAGCATCAGTCCATGGGTGGTGCAGTTCGGGTTTAGCTTAGACCTTAATACCGTAGGGTTTTTGCCCATCCGCATCGCCAGCGCCTCAATGCCACCGGGATAACTCAGCCCCATTTGCTGTGCCGCATCAATTACGTTCAATTTAGCCTCTCCCCCAAACAAACGATGAATTATTGATCAAGTTTTGATAACCTAATAAAAATCCCCAAGCGGGGCTAAAACTGTAAGAAAAAAGGAGATTCATGAGGCTTTCTCTTCAGCCAAGGCACTATTAGATATCCGTGAAAATATTTTAGGGGGGATGCCGTCGCTGGGGTTCGGGTAAACAGTAGGCGCAAGATGATGAGGAATAATGCGCCATTGGACTCGGGCGCACGCCCGAATGACATATTCCGATGGGATTTTCCCATCTCGATGCAGCCAATTCCAGACGCGCGAAGGCGACACATCAAGGGCGCGCGCTAAGGCCGATTGACCACCTACCAAACTTATTAACAGCTTAATATCTCTACCCATGCAACTACAATACAACAATTGTTTTTTAAATGTCAACTACTGTTGTTTGACCGCCTGCAACAACTGTTGTACTTTTGCGCTATGGCACTAGGAAAAAATATAAAAAAATGGCGTAAGCGTTTGAATCTTACGCAAGAAGCCGTTGCGGCACGCGCAAACATGAGTCAGGCAGCATTGAGCGCCCTGGAACGGCGCGATAGCAAAACGTCGGAGTTTTTATCCAATATAGCCGCCGCACTTGGCTTATCAATTGCAGAGCTACTTAACGGCTCAGAATATAATTCTGGCACGCAAGTCGATGGTACGATCTCACACAAATTAATAAGCGTCCAAGAACCGATTTCGGCATATACCATTGACGATCCAGAGTCGCGCGAAATCCTCGAAATTTATAAAGCCATGACACCCGAAGAGCGTAAAGCCACATTGGAATTTTTACGAACACTGTCCCCGCGCCAACGACTCCAGGCAGAGGCTGTTGCTGCCGCTTACGATAAAAGCACGAAACCAAAACGGCGAATGAAACAAAAAAAATGACCCGGATATTAATTGTTGATGACGATCAGGTGAATCGCATGCTGCTATCCGCGTGCCTCAAGGATATCGCCGAAATATCGCATGCGTCTGACGGAAGGACGGCAATTACGCTATGCCAAAACCAGCCACCTGATCTAGTATTATTAGATTTAATGATGCCACATATCTCGGGAGTGAATGTTTCCAAACGGATGCGCAAAATGCATGTCCCTGTTGTTATCGTCACCGCAACAAACGACATTGACCTAATATTAAGGGCATTACGATCGGGAGCCGTAGGATTTTTGTCAAAACCGTTCGACGCCGCATCTGTCCGCGCCACTGTTTTCGTGGCTCTTGAAACCGTCAGACGCCTCAATGAAATCGGACTGCGCGGCGCTACTGGAAAAATGGTGCATGAAGCTGCAGGCATTTTGGAGCGGCATAGCAGCTTCACGTCCCGATCCATGGCCATCGAATATATGCAGCAAACGGCAAAACAAGCAGGCATTACCGTCCCGGAATACGCTCAGCAAATTATTGCCGCCGCCGCCCTGCTCAACGGCGCGCCGCCGCCCAATAACGATCCCGACAATGATGATTTAGGATACTGAAAATGCCTTGACAAAAAAAACCACCATTTGATATAACTAATATGGATCTCCGGCTAACCACGCCGAGATCTGGCATCCCGTCACATGTGCGTGCGTGCGCCCTGCCCCTTCTGATTTGCGCGATAAATTGATCGTTAGCGTGTCAGCGTAAAAAAATATTACGAACTACGGGGGATAACCATGACTCGCATCAGCCACGCACGATTCAAAAAACATTGCCAGAAAATAGGATTATATGGTGCCGCACGAGCCTATGCGCTACTGCTGGTACGCGCCACTGAGCGCAGAAAAAGAAAAACCAGAATCCGCGACATTACTTCGCCAACTTAAAGGGATAACGAAATGGAAATGTTGGCAGCGCTCTTCTGGATTGCATTGATAACAGGTTTTTATTTTGTGCCCGCAATAACGGCCAGGGCCAGAAATCACCATCAAGAAACTGCCATCTTTATTCTCAATCTGTTCCTCGGGTGGACAGTGCTCGGATGGATTATTGCATTAGTGTGGGCTGCAACGGCCATAAAAAAGACTTAAAAACAAGCACGCCATTAAAATAATTTCGATAAAAATCAACGTATTATAAAGATTATCGGCACAGCCATTATATGTCACGCCAAAAAATACAACAATTGTTGACTTAATAACAATTGTTGTGTTATGTTTAGATTACAGTGAATTCACCACTTGTCCCATTAGAGGCAAAAAAATGTTAAACAAAATATTTGATATCAGCCTGAAAATAGTCGACTCCTGGACATTTGTCGGCGTGGCTGGAATCGCAACCGTGATGATATTGATCTGGTGCGGCCACGGCATCATGGCGTGCTCGCCATGACCGTGCGCGCAGCATTAATGATGTTGTCGCTGTGCCTACTGGCAACGCCCTCGCCCGCAGACACCGCGATATGGGTCAACTTTGGCGCGGTTTCGCATCACGTCACGAATCGCCAGCTTAATAACATTAATACCGGATTTGGCCTTGAAGTACCCGCCCATGGATTCCTGATCATGGGCGGGATTTACCGCAACAGCCTCGGGAGCACATCAAAATACTTGACGGCAGAGAAATGCATGGTCAGCCATGGCCGGGCCTGCCTGGGTGCCATGGCCGGATTTGTAGACGGATACCGACTCAACGACGGAGGATTCATCCCGGTGGTCGCTCCAACACTAACCATCAATGGCGATCGCATTGGGGCACGGCTGATGTTCACGCCGCAAATCGACGATCGCATTGCCGCAACACTTTCCCTACAACTGAGACTGAGGATAAAGTAATGAATGTTTTCTGCCGGGATCTGAAAGGTCGCAATCAACTAAAAAATGAAGAACGTGTCGCCGCCTATAAAACGAAGCAACTCCTGCAGGAAAAGCGCAGGCGTAAGGAAGACAAGACCAATCCACGCATCGCAGGTGTCGCTGATTTTATAGGTTTATCCATGTCCATCTGGATAATTATTATTGGAATGTCCCTGCTCTACATGCGCCTGCCCATTGGTGCGTGGATTTCCGGTGCCGGGATTGTATTAATGATTGCCTTTGGGTTCGGCCTGATGCGCCACGAGGAAGGACAAGATTTCGAATAATGAACGTACCCACCGAACAGGAAAATCCGGCAAACGAGGCTGCACTACGGGATATATTTCTACGCAGTGATTTATCGGCACAAGGCTGGAGCTATGAACGTGCAATACAATCGCCGCCGATCCTCAGAATATTGAGCGCGTCAGCACGGGCGAAAAAAAGCCGATGGCGACTACAAGGGTACGCCCACCCTGAACAAATTGGGCTTTTATAATAAGGAGAAGCACGTGAACGAAACACATTATGATTTCAGCACTACACTGGCCGATCTGGACGCGGGCGTATTTTTGCAAAAAGTCAGCAAAGCAATACGCGACACTGCTATGGCGACCATATATAACGCTGACAGCAGTAAGACTGGAAAAGTAACGATCGACCTGATTATGCGTCGCATCGGTGATAGCAACCAGATCACGCTGGAGCATAGTATCAAATTCCAAAAACCAACCCGCCGTGGAAAGGCGGGGGAAGAAGACACGACGCACACCCCACTATATGTCGACAAGAGCGGAGCGCTCTCAGTAATGCCGTACAACCAAACAGATTTTTTTGAAAAACTCACCCAGGGAGAGCGCACATGACCCATTTGAACGCAGATGCAATAAAATCAATTCTGGAATTATCCAGCGCAGCACAACCCACGAATACATTTATCCCGACCATCGTCATGCCGCAGGGATGCACATTGGTTGATCTTGAAAAGTTCATGGACGCCCCGGCGCGCAAACGCGGGGTGTTTCGTACCGTTCGCATTGACGACTTCTGCATTTATGTTGACCACGAAAAAACAAACGATACCGCAATATTCGTGGCCCCGGATGGAAAAAAAACGGTGGCCGTCATCGACTATGGCAATCATTCCTTCCCGCAATGGGGTGACCATCGCGCGACATTAACGTTGAAAGAAACCCCTGAATTTGAGGCGCTGCAAGCGCTGTGCAAACGCGAATTATCGCAGAGAGACATTATTGAATGGATAGAGGATTGGAGCGCGACAATAACGCCGCACATCAACGGCTCAGAAATAACACCCCTTGCCGCCATTACTGCACTACGCAAAGTAAAAATCGACCAGAAGGCCAGCGCCACAGTAACCGATCAGAATTTTCAAGCGGCGCGCTCGACCATGGAAATGATCGAAGCAAGCAGCGCAGACGGCCCTTTGCCTAATGGACTAGATCTCACATGCAACATTTACGAATCAACCGCCCTTCGTACTATCCGCACGCGACTGGCCATGAAAACTGGTGGCGACAAACCGTATTTCACCCTGAGAATAATAGCAATTGAAATACATATGCGGGACATCGCCAATGAAATTCACGGCCGTATTAAATCCAAATTCCACGAAACTCGCGTGTTTATTGGGGAAATTTAGGTGATAACAATGGATAAGCCGTGCCGAAGCTTATTAGATATGAGGTTAGAGAATATAAAAAAAATTAAGTGGCTGCGAAGCAGTCCAGCTTGAATGAATTGTTATGCGATTTTAACTAAGGAGAAATAAATGATTAACCACAGTGAAATGGTAAGGGCTTTGGCCAAAAATGGGGAAATAATCGCTCAGGAGATCGACGGGGACGATGCCCATCTGATGCACATGGCAGTAGGCGTTAGTGGCGAGGCTGGTGAGCTGCTAGATGCGATCAAGAAGAAGGTGATCTATCGCAAGCCGCTGAATATGGAAAACGTACTTGAAGAGCTTGGCGACATCGAGTTTTACATGGAAGGGTTGCGCCAAGGCATCGGCGTCACCCGCGATGAATGCCTGGCAGCCAACATCGCCAAGCTGGGCAAGCGATATGAGGGAATGCAATACACGGACAAAGCCGCGCAAGTCCGGGCGGATAAGGCATAACAATCAAGTTAACTCGGCGGCTGAAAGCCGTCCGGCGACCGAAGGGAGCGAAAGTTGAACGTTGAACGTAGTTGTTAGGGGTGAAGTATGCTGAAAGTTTTATGTTTTTTGAGAGCGGTGGCGGCTGTGTGTTTGCTGTTGATTGCGATTGCGACAATAGGGACGTTTTGGGTAATACAAAATAGTCGAGAACGTGCGGATTGTTATAAACGTGTAGTCGATATAGCCGATTGTGAACAGCCTGGGCGTGTAGAGCGGTTTATCCGTGGCGCACTAGCTCCTAACGCCATTGAATTAACGGGCCGAGGGAGCGAAGCTCCCGAAGGTCCGCGTTGAATGATTAGTTGGGCACTGGCCCGGAGAGGAAAGATGATGACCGAAGCACAGCGTGAAATAATGCGGCACACGCTTGGCTTGAACCGCCGAGATAGTGAATACCGCAACCATTTTGTGACAGGGCCGGGAAGCGCGGATTATCCTCACTGCGAAGCGATGGTAGCCGCAGGATTGATGGAGAAGCGCACCGGCAATGTGCTCAGTGGCGGCGATGACATCTACAGCGTAACGGATGCAGGGCGGGCTGCGCTGAAGGTGCCCAACGCGCATTGAATTAACGGGCGACCCGCTTGCGGGGCGTCCACGTTGAATGAATTGTTAGGCGGTAAATTGGAGGAATATATGGATAACAAAGTGCTCGCACAAAAATTAAAAGATGGCCCTTATGTCTCTGGAGCACGAGAAGCGATGCTTGATGCAGCGGAGCGGCTGAATCGGATGGACGAGCTGATTGCGGTCGCAGACACCGCGCAGGCGCTGCTATCTGGACGCCCAGAACTAGACACGCTGCGATTTACCTTGTCTGGATTGCTGCCGCCTAACGTTTGAATTCAGGTGCGGGCGGCTTTTCGCCCGTCCGGTGGAATGACGTGTTAGCGGGCTTTTTGGAGGGAATATGAGTAAAGACGTTGAATGCCATTACTGTGGCGCGGACGTGGAAATAAACCACGACGACGGCTACGGCTACGAGGAAGACGGGAACTATGAACAGGAATGCCCGGACTGTGAAAAGATGTTTGCCTACACGACTTGGATAAGCGTCCACCACGAGGCAAAGAAAGCAGACTGCCTGAACGGGGCACCGCACCGATACGAAAAGACCACCACTTACCCGCCAAAGTTTGCACGGATGCGTTGTGTGGACTGTGGGCATGAAACGGCCTTGCCCGCTAACGCGTATTATACACCAATGGCTATAAATGATAGAAACATATAAATACCTATTAAACAAATACGGGGTGACGCTCGATACTCGCGCACTCGCGGAGGTTTGCCATTATGGGTCAAGCAAGTCCGTGCTGAATGCGATCAGCCGCGAAACATTTCCAGTCCGCACGTTCGTCATGGGGAAACGGCGGGTCGCCGATTATCGCGATGTGGCTAACTATCTCGATTCGATCTACCAATCTTCGAAGCCAGCCGCGTGATATCGATATGTGTATATCGCTTCAGGCTTTTCCAGTCGTCATGGCCAGTAATGCTTGCCACCTCCTCGATGGACAACCCGCGCTCGAAAAATCGGCTGGTCGCCTCGTGGCGAAGGTCGTGAAATCGTAAATCAGCAATGTTATTCGCCGCACAAATCCGCGCGAATGCCTGTGAAATTGAATCAGGCCGCATCCCCCATACCAAGCCATTATCCCGAACTGGGAGCGCCACCACTATCTGCATAGCCCGCTCGCTCAGCGGAATAGTTCTGGCCTTGTCCGTTTTTGTCTCAGGCACTCGCAATAAATTGCCGTGGCGGTGATTAATATGCTGTGCCGCAATCTCGCCCCGCCGCATGCCCGTTTCAATGGCGTATTCGATCAACGGCCCCAGGCGCGACGCATATAGAAGGATAATCTCCGACATCGCTGGCCGACGCTCACGCCTCACGCCAGGCTTGAGCGTTTTTGTAACCTTCAACACCCCTTTGGCCGCATGCACTGGGTTCGCTTTGAGATCAATTCCCCATAACGCAATGGCAGCATCAATCACCACAGACAGGGTGCCCATCTCTTTCCGCACCGCATCAGCCCCCACGGACGTGAGTCGCGCATCAACAAAACCCATGACTTGCTGCGGGCCAAGGTCGCTCATAAAATAATGACCGAGATGGCGATCCAGGATGCTGATGCGGCTGCGCTCCTTGGCGCAGGATCGCTTACGCGGCGAGATGGTATCAAGGTAGCGGGCAAGGACGGATGACAGCAGCACGCGCGCGGCACTGGGCGTGACGGCCTGTGTGTGGATCATTTCATCCTGCTGGCTCGCCCATCGCTCGGCCAAGTATTTTTTCGGGAACACCTTGGATGTGGTAGCATGCCCCTTGCGGCGCACGATGGCCTGCCAGCCGGTAGGGGTTTTTCTTACAGTGGGCATGTCCACGATAATAGCAGCGTGTCCAATTCCATGTCCAACGGCAAAAGTTGCCAAAGCGTAAATACGTGGAAAATAAGGGAATAAAATTAATGGACACAAATGGACATAAACTAATTTAACCGGCCTAAAAAATAACGTAACATACTGATTTTATACAAAAAGCCCCGGTAGCTCAGATGGATAGAGCATCCCCCTCCTAAGGGGAAGGTCAGCCGTTCGAATCGGCTTCGGGGCACCATATCTCTACCCCAGATTAACCCATCATTTTGCTACCAACCTCCATATGTGTTTGCATTTGTGTCTGGCAAGTCATGCAAAAATCGCCCACATACCTCGCCTGATCATTGGACATCGAAATAAAAAAAGGGGCTTGCGCCCCTTTTTTTGCTGCTATTTTTTTACAGTAGAACCTTACAGCTTGGCTTCACGCGTCAGTAGCTCTTCCACTGTCAAACCGACCTCAGACTTACCCCCAAACACAGTGCCAAGCTTACGGTTTTTGAAGTGTTCCAAACTCAAGGTGTAGGCTTTGGCAGGTAATGGCACATAACTGACTTCTTTCACCAGTTTGGCGGCTTGCTTCAGGTAAAATTCCACAAATTCTTTTACTTCTGGTTTATCCAGGGATTTGGCGCTGACATAAATGAAGATCGGGCGTGATAACGGTTGATAAGTACCGTCATTCACTGTTTGTTGCGATGGCATGACAGGACCCTTGCCACCATCAATCGGGACTGCCTTTAATTTTTCGGCATTTTCGGCATAATACGCGTATCCAAAATAACCTAAAGCATTTTTTTCGCCCACTATACCTTTCACCAATACACTATCATCTTCGCTGGCGGTATAATCCCCGCGGCTGGATTTGGATTTACCGGTGACGGCCTCGGTAAAATAATCAAATGTACCTGAATCTGAACCCGCGCCAAACAGCACCAAAGGCTTATCTGGCCATTCAGGGCGCACCTGTTTCCAGGTGGTGATGGTGCCTTGGGCGGCCGGTTCCCACATTTTCTTCAAGTCTGCGATAGTCAAGCTCTTTACCCAATCATTTTTGGGGTTGATGACCACTGTCAAGGCATCATAAGCGACCGGCAATTCGATGTATTGAATGCCCGCTTCACGGCAAGCGTCCATTTCCTTTTTCACGATGGGACGGGACGCATCCGCAATATCTATTTCACCACGGCAGAATTTCTTGAAACCGCCACCCGTGCCAGAGATACCCACCGTCACATTTACGGCACCGCGCTTGGCCGCCTGAAATTCCTCAGCCACGGCTTCGGTAATCGGAAACACTGTGCTGGAACCATCAATCTTAACGACCGGAGCCGCATTGGCCAAGGCACTCACGCCCAACACACCTGCCACACCCGTCAGCCACAAGGTCATCGCACCCAAACTCTTTGCCATTTTAATTGTGCCCATCTAAGAAATATCCTCCCAAGGTTAAAAATGTCCGCTTCGATAGTCTGAACTATCGCTACTATCGCAGAAAATTATGACAATTTAATGACAGTCTGGTAACAATCGCCTCACTGGACACCCTTCAATTGATGGCCTCACTCCGTATTGTAAGTATCAATGGAAAGTCGCAGACAAAGGTACTACCCTTGCCCGGCGCGCTGATAATATGCAGGTGTGCATCGTGGCGGTTAAGCACATGCTTGACAATTGCCAAGCCCAAACCGGTACCACCACTTTCACGTGAACGTGCCGTATCAACGCGGTAAAATCGTTCTGTCAGACGTGGGATATGCTCAGCAGAAATACCTACACCCGTATCACTCACCTCAAGATGGGCGCCTGTGGCATCGGCGTACCAACGCACATTGATCCTGCCTTGGGGGGGGGTGTACTGCACAGCGTTGAAAATCAGATTCGAGAATGCACTGCGTAATTCCGTATTATTACCCTGTAATCGCACATGGGGATCAGCCTCGACAGAAATGGTATGGCGCAACTCACCACGCAGGGTCCCGCTTAATACCACCGCCTCTTCACCTATCATTGTCAACATATCGGAAACCGGAATAATCTCACGACGATGCATACCTTTATCCATTTCAAGGCGTGACAACAACAACAGCTCGTCAACCAGATGCTGCATGCGCGACGCCTCTTTCCGCATCAAATACACAGAACGTCCCCATTGCTGGGCCCATTGCGGTGGATAGTAGCTATCATCTTCACTCATGGTTTCAAGAAATCCACTAATGACCGTAAGCGGTGTACGAAGTTCATGGGAAACATTGGCAACAAAATCACGGCGCACCTGATCCAGCCGGTAAATGGGCGTAATATCACGGGCTATCAGCAGTAAATGCTCTTTGCCATAACGCACGATGCGTACTGCAAGCATGACCTGCTCATTAACAGGCGAAGGAAATTGCACGGTACCCGAATAGTCACCCGCTGTGAGAAATTCGGCAAATGCCGGATGCCGCACCAGATTGGCAATCCGCTGACCCATATCCTGGGGAGCACGCAAGCCAAAGGATATTCCTGCGGCTTCATTCCACCATTCGATCTCGCCCTGCACACCCAATACTACGGTAGCATCGGGCATGATGGCTGTTGCTTCCTGAAAGCGTTGCAACATGCGAATAATACGACGCCGTCGCAAACGATTACGTTGTTGCAGGCGATACACATTATAAAAAACATCGCCCCATACTCCCCATACTTCCGGGGGATGAAATCGCCGACCTTCCTCGAACCAACGCTGGAAACGTGCCAGATTAAACAAATGCCAGGCCAGATACGCCAACACGCCCAGCAATAAAAAGAATGCCACGTGATCCATCAGCAGGCCGAGAATCAACAACAACAAGGCGAGGCCGGCAACTCTGTGTATCTCGCTTAATACAGACTCAGACAATTAGGCACCTCTATCCAGAATTCAATCAAGCCACACTGTCAAATAATCATCAGCAAAAAAAGCCACTCCTCCTGCCTTGCAGCGATTGATATGCGGTGCCTCTATTCTGAATCCAGGCAAATATATGGAAAAATCACCGTCAACGCCGCCGCTGACCGGGTGGATGAAAATACCCGGCGATTAATCGTGTGCCGAAAACCGGTATCCGGTTCCTCTCACGGTTTGGATCAGGTGATCATGACCGTGCCCGGAAAGTGCCTTACGCAAACGACGAATATGAACATCCACGGTACGCTCTTCGATATAAACATCCGTGCCCCATACCTTATCGAGCAACTGCCCCCGACTATAGACACGCTCGGGATGGGCCATAAAAAAATGCAGCATCCGAAACTCGGTAGGCCCCAAGTCTATCGCATTACCGTGCGCAGTAACACGATGCCCACCGGGATCAAGCCGCAATCCCGCTATTTCCACCGCCTTATCCTGAGACTCCGGCATAGCGCGACGCAGTACGGCCTTGATACGCGCAACCAATTCACGTGGGGAAAAGGGTTTGGTTACGTAATCGTCAGCGCCCACTTCAAATCCCTGGATTTTATCCATCTCATCACTCCGTGCCGTGAGCATAATGATGGGGATACGCCGACTACTTGCGGCATTTTTCAAACGCCGTGTAAAATCAATGCCGCTTAAGCCGGGGATCATCCAATCGATCAACGCCAAATCCGGCACCCGTTGAGCAATCATGGTCTGTGCCTGTGCGGCATCACCTGCCGCCATGATAACAAAACCCGCCCGTTCGAGGGCGAACACAATCATCTCGCGTATCGCAGGTTCATCCTCAACAACCAGTATTGTGCCGGACATAAGTCATCTCTCAAAGAAGTAGCGAATAATCCTGGAATGGAACTCTCAACCTATAAAAAACGAAAACATGGCCTTGTAACGCGGGATCGCCCCTTTTATCTAAAGCTGAAAATAGCGGCACATCCCTGTGCCGCAGGAACCTCGAATATTGGTGAGGTTCCCTATAAAAATCATTCAGACGTAGACCAATATTTCAGAAGTATTACACTCAAAGAATGTTACAGACGTATGACACGGCAAAAAAATGTTGTTTCAGCACGGTATTTTGACACGGCATCACAGGCTTGACTTTGAAAGGGGGCATCCAACGCCAAAGATTTGGCATAAAAATATCTACCTAATTGTATTTTAAAGAAATAATAATATGGCATCCTTTGTGCATTCTAAATAAATGTGTCCCTCTCAGGTGACACATTGCTTTAAACCTCCCACCTTCCAGGGGTACGCAAGTACCCCTGATTTTTTTATCCTGACATAATCCCAGCTATTCGCGGCGCCAGGTCGTGCCCGTGGCACCATCTTCCAGCAGAATGCCTCGCTCTTTAAGCGCATCACGAAGTCGGTCAGATTCTTTCCAGTTTTTACTGCTACGTGCTGCGTTACGTTGAAGAATCAACTCCCCGACTTCAGTGCTGCTTATAGTCGAGATGTTAGCTTCCAATTCAACCTTGAAAAATGACTCTGGATCGCTTTGCAATAACCCCAGTATGCCACCCAATGTACGCAATGTGCCGGCCAAACGCGCAGCCTGCACTGCATCTTCGACGCGCAGGCGATTGATATCACGCACCAGATCGAACAGCACTGCCAACGCCTCGGCGGTATTAAAATCATCCAGCATCGCGGCATTGAAGCGTTGCTCATAACCCGCATCAGGAAGCTCGCCTTTGGCTACAGCCTCAAAACCGCGTAATGCCATGTAAAACCGCCCCAACGCCGCCTTGGCGTTATCAAGATGCTCGGGAGAATAATGCAATGGACCACGGTAATGGCTGCCAAGAATAAAATAGCGCACGACTTCCGGCTTATAGCGTTTTAATACATCACGCACCGTGAAAAAGTTACCCAGTGACTTTGACATTTTTTCATTATCAATCTGCACAAAACCATTGTGCATCCAGACATTCACGAATCTGTGCCCGCTGGCCGCTTCAGATTGCGCAATTTCATTTTCGTGGTGCGGGAACTTCAGGTCCATGCCACCCCCATGAATATCAAAGTGCTCACCCAGGCTATGACACGACATGGCGGAACATTCGATATGCCACCCCGGACGACCGGTCCCCCACGGTGAGGGCCAGCTTGGCTCACCCGGTTTGGCCGACTTCCATAATACGAAATCCAGCGGATCATCCTTGGCTTCATCAACATCGACACGCGACCCGGCACGCAGATCCTCAAGGCGCTTGCCCGACAGCGCGCCATAATGCTCAAAGCGGCTGACGTCATAGTACACATCACCGTTAGCTGCCGGGTAGGCATAGCCTTTTTCAATCAAAACCTGTACCAACCTGACAATACCGTCTATTGAATCCGTGGCACGTGGCTCGATGTCGGGGGGCAATACCCCAAGGGCACACTCATCTTCGTGCATGGCATCAATAAAACGCTGCGTGAGCGCGTCTATGGGCTCGTTGTTTTCTGTCGCGCGCTTGATGATCTTGTCGTCGATGTCAGTGACATTACGCACATAAGTAACGTTATAACCCAGCATGCGCAGGTAACGCACCACCACATCAAATACGACCATCACCCGTGCGTGACCAAGATGACAATAGTCGTAAACCGTCATGCCACACACATAGATGCCGATTTTACCGGGTGTAATGGGAGTAAACAGTTCTTTTTTGCCCGTCAGACTATTATGAATATGTAATGTCATTTTCTTTAAAATTTTATGTTGCGGGTGATTGTTCCATGGGCGCGCATGCCTGCCAACACATATGCAGGCGTGAGCGCATCCGCTCTACCGTTAACAGCGCCACCAGTTGCGCCATTTCCGGGCCGTCCAGTTCGCCGGTAAGGGCCGCACGCAACGGGTGAAATAATGCCTTGCCCTTGGCACCGGTTTCCTGCTTGATGTGATTCACCAGCGCCTTATAGTCATTGCCGTACTGGTCCAATGCCGCAAGCGCATGTTCAAAAAATGCGTTACCCGCATCCTCCACTGCCTTGCACGCATCCGGACTCAGGGCAACGGGATCCACATACAAAGTACGCGCCCACAACAGCGCATGTTCCGGAAACATGATATTGGTACGCACCACCGCAACAAACGCCGTGTGTTGCTCAATGGGCACCAATGCATGGACATCAGCACCCATCCACTGCCACAGCGTATTGGTATCGGCACGCATCAAGGCTTCACGCTGCCAATGCAGCAGGTGAGTCGTGTCATAGTGGGCTGGTGCGCGGCCCAAGTTACTCATGTCGAATTCCGCTGCAAGCACGTCCAGATCCATAAATCCGTTATTCTGGTAATAGTGTCCAAGGCGCGCCATGTAGTTGGTAATGGCATCCGGCAGATAACCCGTCTGACGCAACTCGCGGATACTGCGACTACCATGACGCTTGGACAGCGGTGCGCCATCAGCCCCGACAATCATCGAGATGTGGCCATAGCGTGGCACTGGCAGGCGCAATGCATCCAGCAGCATAATCTGGCGCGGCGTATTGGTGAGGTGATCCTCACCACGCAACACATGTGTCACCTCCATCAACGCATCATCAATGGCATTACTGAAGAAAAACGCGGGCGTACCATCACCTCGACGAATCACAAAATCACCAACGTCATCACTGTTGAATCTTTGCGGGCCACGCACTGCGTCGTCAAATTCCACAACACGTTGCGCAGGCACACGGAAACGCAACGTGGGCCGCACACCTGACTGTGCCCCTTTCTGCAATCGCAAGGCGACTTCCTCAGAATTCAAACGCGCACAGGTACCCGCATAACGTGGCGGTTGGCCCGACGCAATTTGCGTTTTACGTGACAGATCCAGTTCACGCTCGCTGCAAAAACACAGGTACGCCAGACCTTGCTGTTCAAGGGCGTTAAAATAGTTACAATACACCGCGCTACGCTGTGATTGTAGATAAGGCGCATGTAAACCCCCTGCACCGGGCCCCTCCTGCCATGTCAGACCCAGCCAGTGCATATCGTCGTCAATAGCCTGAATATACTGGGACTGACTGCGTTCCTGGTCAGTATCTTCAATACGCAGCAGAAAAACCCCGTGATTCTTGCGGGCAAACAGTGCGCTGAATAAAGCCGTACGGGTATTACCCAGGTGCAGAAAACCGCTGGGGCTGGGGGCAAAACGGGTTTTAGTGGTATCAGTCGTCATAACCCACATGGTAACGGAAACCCGCACCAAGCTCAAAATTATCATTCATGGCTTGGCTTCTTACCCCCCCTCCTTTACACTTGATGTTACTGAAGCTCTCTCTAAAATAACGGAATTTATGACCATGAACTACCTTTTAAAGTCTTTGACCCGGGATACCCTGATGGCTGTCAGTGCACAAGCCTCGGGCAGCGCCACGACTGACGCAACGGGCGATATCCACCCACGCATTCTGATGGAAACCAGCATGGGTGACATGGTGCTGGAGCTGGATCGCACCAAGGCCCCCAAAAGCGTCGATAACTTCGTACAATACGTGCAGGACGGCTTTTATGATGGCACCATCTTCCACCGTGTCATCAAGGATTTCATGGCCCAGGGCGGCGGATTCACCCCGGATTTTGCGCAGAAAAAAGTCCGCGCACCCGTCACCAACGAAGCCGATAATGGCCTGAAAAATGTACGCGGCAGCATCGCCATGGCACGCACCAGTGACCCGCACTCGGCTACTGCACAATTCTTTATCAACACCGTAGACAATGACTTTCTCAACTTCAGCGCACCTACCACACGCGGCTGGGGGTATACGGTATTCGGAAAAGTTGTGGAAGGCCTTGATGTGCTGGACAAAATTCGTGCGACACCCACGGAGTCAAATGGTCCTTTCCCTTCGGATGTACCGAAAACAACCGTGCTTATCACCAAAGCCAGCATGATTGTCGAAAAAGTAACTTGATACTGCCAGACTAAGGAAATTAATCAACATGAACTCTCTTTTAAAATCATTGGCCCTGAGCGCCCTGATGGTGATTGGCACACAAGCGTCCGCAGCCACGACGACGGATACGGCCAGCCAGGCCCACCCACATATTCTGATGCAAACCAGTCTGGGTGACATCGTGCTGGAGCTGGATCGTACCAAGGCTCCCAAGAGCGTCGACAACTTTGTAAAATATGTACAGGACGGTTTTTACAACGGCACCATCTTTCACCGCGTCATCAAGGATTTCATGATTCAGGGTGGCGGATTCACCCCTGAGATGGAGCAAAAGCCAACCCGCGCACCAATCACCAATGAAGCCAACAATGGCCTGAAAAATGTACGTGGCAGCATCGCCATGGCGCGCACCAATGAACCGCATTCCGCTACCGCACAATTCTTTATCAACACCGTAGACAACAGTCCTCTTGACTTCAGCGAACCCACTGAGGAAGGTTGGGGATATACGGTATTCGGCAAAGTGATAAAAGGCATAGATGTCGTTGACAAGATTCGTGCCGCGCCCACGGGTTCTGCGCGTCCTTTCCGTTCAGATGTACCCACAACGACTGTGCTGATCAAAAAAGTCAGCATGGTCACCCGGAAAGTGAAATAATCCGGCACGGCAGTGGGTGGCAATCTTCACGCAAGGTTTCCACTCACATCTGAAAGGATTCTCACAAGGAAATGCACGTCATGTCCGAAGCCATTCTGGAATCAGTACTGACCTGCCTGCACTGTGGTCATGTTAAAGGTGAAATCATGCCGACAGATGCCTGCCAGTATTTCTACGAGTGCGTACAGTGCAACACCCTGCTGCGGCCCAAACCGGGTGACTGCTGCGTGTTTTGTTCCTACGGCTCGGTAAAATGCCCGCCAATTCAGGCCCAACGGGCGTGCTGTTAGTGGTCACCTGATGGCGACTTTATTCATCTCTGACCTGCACCTGTGTGCAGAGCGGCCCGACATTACTGCAACCTTTATCACATTCCTGCACACCCAGGCGCGTCAGGCCGAGGCGCTGTATATCCTGGGCGACCTGTTTGAGGTGTGGATCGGTGATGATGCCTCCATTACCGCCCATCAGCCCATCATTGATGCCTTAAGAAATCTGACCAACAGCGGTGTCCCTCTCCATGTCATGCATGGCAATCGAGACTTTCTGATGGGCCCTGACTTCGCAACCGCAAGTGGTGGCCAACTCATTGCCGAACCCCTTATTATCAACCTGTATGGTACGCCCACACTACTGATGCACGGTGATGTGCTATGTACCGATGATGTGGAATATCAGCGTTTTCGCGCTCAGGTACGCAACCCGGCATGGCAACAAAAAATCCTCGCGCTGACACCCCAGCAACGGCTAGCGCTGGCACAGGATTATCGCCGCCAGAGCAACGAGCAATCCAGTCAGAAATCCATGGAAATTATGGATGTGAACCCACGCGCCGTGGAAAACACCTTGCGCGAACACGGTGTGTCACACATGATTCATGGACACACCCATCGTCTTGCCGTACACGATATGCAGGTGGATAACAAACCCGCACGACGCACGGTGCTGGGTGATTGGCATCACCAAGGCAGCGTACTGGTGTGTGATGGTGCGGGATGCACGCATTCCTCTCTGCCTTTTCAATCATTACCGCGCATGGCGCCGAAAATCATTTCCTCCACATAAAAATCACATTGATTTACACGGGTTTATTTTGCTGTGATGCCCCCATTAACCTCCTTTGCCAATGTGACGATAACCATGACAAGATGACCTCTCTCATGGACGCGTCAATGCAGCATTTTTATGTACCCTGAAAACCACTTGCATGGCGCATTATTCGCCATCAGCGCCGCATTGATGTTCGCGGCAATGGGCGCCACCATCAAAGTCATCTCTGCGGATCTGCCCACTGAAATGGCGGTGTTCTTCCGTAATTTATTTGGCTTGATTGCCTTGTTGCCGTGGTTATTGCACGGCGGTGCGCGCGCCCTGGCAACGCAGCATTTTAACGCTCATCTGATGCGCTCGCTGGCGGGTGTGGCGGCCATGTATTGCTTCTTTTACGCGATTCATTACCTGCCACTTTCAGAAGCCGTGCTGCTGAATTTTACCGCGCCGTTATTTATGCCGTTTGTCGTCTTAATCTGGTTCAGGGAATCCGTCTCACGCGCACTATGGGGTGCCATTGCAGTGGGTTTTATAGGCATCCTCCTGATTTTAAAACCCGGCATGGCGATGTTTTCACCTGCCGCCCTGATTGGTCTGGCCTCCGGCGCCCTGGCTGCGCTGGCGGTGGCAAACATCCGGCGCATGGCGCAAACCGAACCCACCACACGCATTGTATTTTACTTCTGCAT
>JAHFRW010000062.1 GCA_023266055.1 Gammaproteobacteria bacterium
TATGATACGCTCGGCGAGATCACTGTGCTGGCGCTGGCCGGACTGGGTATTTATGCGATGCTGGAGGATCTGTATCTGCCCGGCCCTGATCACGATGCCGAAGGACGCCCCTGGAACCCGGATCTGCATCCTGTCATTATGTCTTCGCTCACTCGCCTGCTGTTACCCCTCGCGCTGCTAGTGTCGGTTTTCATTCTGCTGCGTGGGCATAACCTGCCCGGCGGTGGCTTCATTGCCGGACTGGTGACGTCCGTCGCACTCATCATGCAATACCTCGCCAATGGCGCGGCCTGGACCCAGTCTCGCCTGTCATCGAACATGCATCCCACGATAGGTCTGGGTTTACTGCTTGCCATATTTACCGGGCTGGCCAGCGGCGTGTTCGGCTATCCGTTCCTGACTTCCACCTTCGGTCATTTCCACTGGCCCCTGGTCGGCGATTTCGAGCTGGCTTCGGCCATGGCATTTGATCTGGGAGTGTATCTGGTGGTGGTGGGTGCCACCCTGCTGATTCTCGTGCAGCTGGGACTGGTACACAGCGCCAGCCGTCTGTCGAGCGCCCGTAAGGAACCCCACCGATGGAAGCCCTGATGACCCTGATCATCGGCGTGCTCACCGCCTGCGGCGTCTACCTCACCTTGCGTGGCCGCACTTTCCCGGTGGTATTGGGGCTAACCTTTTTATCGTATGCCGTTAATCTATTTCTGTTCGCCATGGGCAGACTCGTGATTGGTTTACCGCCTGTGATCGCCGACAACGCCGCCGGCTATACCGATCCCCTGCCCCAGGCGCTGGTACTCACTGCCATTGTGATTGGATTCGGCATGACGGCCTTTGTCATCGTACTGGCACTGAAAGCGCGCGTCGAACTGGGCAACGACCATGTAGACGGAATCGATAAATAATGAATCATCTGGTTATCGCTCCGGTGTTATTGCCACTGCTGGCAGGTGTGTTGCTGCTGTTGCTCTATCAACAAAGCCTGCTGTTTCGGCGTATCCTGAGTATCGCTACCGTGATCGCCCAGATCGGGCTGGCGATAGCGTTGATGGTGGCCGTGAGTAGCGGCGACATTCTTGTCTATGCGCTGGGCAACTGGCCCGCACCGTATGGCATCGTGCTGGTCGCGGATCGGCTCGCCGCAGGCATGCTGCTCATCACCGGATTGCTCTCGCTGTGCGTCCTGCTCTACGCGATACGTGACACGGATCGCGCTGGTCGGCATTTTCACGTGCTGTTTCAATTGCAGCTGTTCGGCCTGAATGGCGCCTTTCTCACCGGCGACCTGTTCAATCTGTTCGTGTTTTTCGAGATACTGTTACTGGCATCCTACGGTTTGCTGCTACACGGCGGTGGACGGCTGCGCACCCGTGCGGGCTTGCATTTTGTAGTGATCAACCTGACAGGTTCCACCCTGTTTCTGTTTGCTGTGGGCACGCTGTATGGCATATTGGGTACACTCAATATGGCTGATCTGGCAGTACGGGTAGCGGCCACCCCGCCGGAAAATGTGTCACTGGTACGTGCAGCCGGTTTGTTATTATTCGGCGTATTCGCCCTCAAGGCGGCATTGCTGCCGCTCTATCTGTGGCTGCCCGCCGCCTATGCTCACACCAGCGCGCCGGTCGCCGCGCTGTTCGTCATCATGACCAAGGTCGGGGCGTACTGCATTCTGCGTGTTTACACACTGATCTTTGGTGACCAGGCTGGCCCGGCCGCTCATTTGATTGAACCCTGGTTACTACCCCTGGCGCTACTCACCCTCATCGTCGGTACACTCGGCGCCATGGGCAGCACGCATTTACGCCAGCAAGTCGCGTATCTGGTGGTGGCTTCCATTGGTTCATTACTCACTGCATTCGGCCTCAACAACAGCGCGGGCATTGCCGCCGGACTTTATTATTTGCCGCATACCACCTTCTCCGCCGCCGCTTTTTTTCTGCTGGCCGATGCCATCATCAACCGCCGCCATCCTGTGAGCGACCGGCTCGACCCTGGCCCGGCAATGGCCATGCCACGATTACTCGGTGGTCTGTTCTTTATCACTGCCATTCTGGTAGCGGGGTTGCCGCCATTGTCCGGCTTTCTCGGCAAATTCCTGATGCTGCGTGCCACGCTCACACATCCAGCCCTGCCCTGGGTCATGGGCATCGTCCTGGTGGCGGCATTGCTCAGCCTGATGACATTGGCACGCAGTGGCAGTCTGCTGTTTTACCAAACCCAACCGGTTGAAGTTGCCGCCGCACACGAAGATGTCCATATTAGCGAGCCCGCGCCCGTGTTAAGCGTGAGCGCTCTTGCAGGAGAATTGGCACCTGCTGTTGCGCTGCTCACCCTGTGCCTGGCCCTCACTTTCTGGGCAGGGCCCGCCACGGATTTTGCTCACTCTACCGCAGAACAATTGCTGCAACCTTCTGCATACATCCATGCTGTACTTGGCAACGGAGGCAACCACTGATGCGCCGCCTGCTACCCCACCCTCTTCTGACCCTGGCACTGGCGAGCCTTTGGTTACTGCTGACCAACAGTATCGCGCCCGGTCAGATCGTGCTGGGTCTGGTGCTGGGTTGGGGTATCCCTTTCCTTACCCGGCGCATCTGTCCCGAGAAAGTGCAGATCCACAAACCACTTACCCTGCTGCATTTCATCGGCGTAGTACTGATGGACATTGTGCTGGCCAACCTGACAGTCGCGCGTCTGATTCTCGGTCGGCCACAAAGTCTGCGGCCCGCTTTCGTGGTATTACCACTGACGCTGACATCGGATATTGCCATCAGCCTGCTGGCCAACACCATTACCCTGACACCCGGCACGCTATCGGCACTGCTTTCACCCGACCGCAAAACCCTGTTGATTCATGCCCTGGATGTGGATGACAGCGACACACTCGTTGCCACCATCAAGCAGCGTTATGAGCGCCCGTTGAAGGAGATTTTCGAAGCATGCTGAATATTGCCATCCTCATCGCATTTGCTCTGGTCGCCGCAGCGGTAGCACTTAATTTCTGGCGCCTGCTGCGCGGCCCCAGTACACTCGACCGCATTCTGGCGCTGGATACCCTGTATGTAAACACCATCGCACTGTTGGTGCTGCTGGGCATCCATCTTTCCAGCGCTATCTATTTCGAGGTGGCGTTACTGATTGCATTGGTGGGCTTCGTCGGCACCGTCGCCCTGTGCAAATACCTGCTGCGTGGAGACATCATCGAATGAACACAACCACCTGGCTGGAGTATCTGCTGTCTTTTCTCATCCTCAGCGGCGCGGTCTTTACCTTCATCGGCTCACTGGGTCTGGCCCGGTTACGCGACTTCTACACCCGCTTGCACGGCCCCACCAAAGCCACCACACTGGGACTGGGCAGCCTGCTCATCGCCTCCGCACTCTATTTCAGCACGCGTAGTACAGGCATCAGCCTGCACGAAGTACTGGTAACATTCTTTCTCTTTATCACCGCCCCGGTCAGCGCTCATTTACTGGCCAAAGCCGCTCTACATTTAAAACTGCCCAGTCTGGCAACAACACCGGAAGAAACATCACAGACACACAAGAAAACAAACGCACCTTCTGAAGAATCACACTGAAGCATCACATCAATTACCGAATACCCGCAGAAACGACCACAACGGTTAATATAACAACACCCGTCTCACAAAGATGCAGCGTACAAAAATCAGGCGCCATTATTTTCTCTCCCTGAAGATTATGTAATGTCACACTAAATATGGTACATTAAAAACCAGAGACTTCGATTAAACAGTGTTATGTGTTTTAAAGGCCCGTGTTTTAATACGACCCTAGGAGAAAACAACATGCCCCAAGCCAAAGATACCGTCAAATCTTCTGCGCGCAAATCCGTGCTGCCATTGATAGGCCAACCAAAAACCAAAACCACTGATAGCCCCATTGCAAAAAACAGTAGCGCATCCAAGGCGCCCAAAAAACCCGTGGTGACAACCGCCACTACAACCCCCACGACCACCATAGACAGTAAAAAAAAGATGGCGATTAATCCCGAGGAACGCTATCGCATGGTCGCAGTCGCGGCTTACTACCGTGCTGAAAAACGTGGATTCGTAGGTGGTGATCCCGCCCAGGACTGGGTAGATGCAGAAGCAGAAGTAACACAATTAATTGGTAAATAAACTCTGCTGAAAAACAGAGGCAGATCAGAACATCAACGGCCCGTCAAAACAATAAACCAATACCCACCTGGAAGTTGGTAGATCGGTTGTCGTCAAAATATCGCTCATAACTGAGTGAGAAAATAAGACGATCCACCAACTTGTCACGTTGCGTGCGCTCAGGAAACTCGAACTCTCCCTTCATTAATTGCGTGGCGCTTACATCGCTGCGCAGCTTTATCAGCGTACCCGCGTTGCCTGTGCCAAACTGCAATTGCAACGCACCGCCCACACCCAAGCCCAGATACGCATTATTAATGGATTTTTGGTTAAACGATTTATGCTCAAAACCACCGTTCACGAATACCAGCACCGCATTGGCACTCGCCATCATGCCATCACCGTACTGCTCGGATTTGGTATAACCCATCGTCCCTACGTAACCATACCATGGCTCAAAATCCATGGTCACAAACCCATAGGCAGGCCTGACACCCAACATTAGACCGGTAATAATCAGCACAAATAATTGTTTTTTCATGGGCCATTAACAACCATATTTCCCATTAAAAAGCCGTGCTATTTAATAGCCTCTATACATAACATCGAGAGCGCGCCCGGAAATACACCCAGCGCCAGCACCGCCAATCCATTAGCACTTAACACAATACGCATATCGAACGCCGACTCAATGGGCGCCGTATCTTCAGGCTTGTCAAAATACATCACTTTAACAACGCGTAAGTAATAGAACGCACCAATCACGGAGAAAATGACCGCCACGATGGCCAGCCACACCATGTCCGCACGCACCACCGCCTGCAACACCGCCAGCTTTGCCCAGAAACCCGCCGATACCGGAATACCGGCCATCGAAATCATCAAAATCATCATGATAAAGGCAAACCAGGGACTACGTTCATTCAATCCCTTGAAATCCTCAATACGGTCAGCCTCAAACCCGGCGCGACTGAGCAGCATAATCATACCGAAACCACCCAACCCCATCAGCGCATAAATAATGATATAAAACATTGCCGAGGCATAACCATTTTCCGTGCCGGCAAGCACACCCAATAATAAAAAGCCGACATGCGCAATCGTTGAATACGCCAGCATACGCTTGAGATTGTTCTGGGCAATCGCAATGACATTACCCACGGCCATCGACAAAATAGCCAGCATCACCAACATGCCTTGCCATTCCGCATGCAGCCCACCCAACCCATCAACCAACAAACGCATCACCATCGCAAAAGCAGCGATCTTGGGTGCGGTACCAATATAAATGGTCACATTGGTAGGCGCACCGTGGTACACATCAGGTATCCACATATGAAACGGCACGGCGCCCAACTTGAAGGCCAGTCCCACCACCACAAACACCAGCGCAAACGCCAGCACCAGATTGTGACCAAGATTCTGCGCAATATAGGCGCTGATTTCGCCAATATCCAGACTGCCCGTTACACCGTACAGCATTGACATACCGTACAGCAACATCCCCGATGCAAGCGAACCCAGCACAAAATACTTCATGGCCGCTTCAGTCGCCGCAATGGAATCACGCTGCAAAGCCACCATGGCATACAAACACAGCGACAACAATTCCAGACCAAGATACAGTGTCAGCAGACTGTGGGCCGACACCATCACCATCATGCCCAATACGCCAAATAAACCCAGCACAAAATACTCACCGCTAAAGAGCTGGCGCGCGCGCATGTAATCACGCGAATACAAAAACACCATGAAGGTCGCCAGATAAATAAACGCCTTGAGCACATCACCCATGGTATCTCTGACAAAGCCACCTTCAAAAGTATGCTGTGTCTCGCCGGTAGACAGGCCCAACGTCAGCACCATCGCACCCACCAGGGTGGCCTGGGCGATCAAATAGGTTACAAACCGGTTGCGCTCGCCGAGGAAAGGATCGACCAGCAACACAATGCAGGCCATGCACAGCACAAAAATCTCTGGCAGGGCTAACGCAAAATTGGGCATCTCAAAATTCATACTTACCATTAACCTTTAATACTTACGATGTTACGCAGAACTCTACACCCGAGGCCACAGAGAGTGCAGAGAAAGACTTTTTATAGCGTTCGGCTGTGGTTTACACCTCGCCCCCATACTTTCCACTCTCATTTCCCTTTATGTCCTCTGCGATCTCTGGTGTAAAATATTATTACAGCTTCGAACTTACCGCCTGCTCCAGCAAATGTCCCACCGAAGCGTGCATGACATCAATCAAGGGAGCGGGCCAGAGACCCAGCAGCAACACCATTACCGCCAGCGAACCCAAGACCAGCGTCTCACGCATATTCAAGTCTTTTAACTCGGCTACCTGAGCATTGGTTACCTTGCCAAAAATCACGCGCTTCACCATCCACAACGTATACGCCGCGCCCAGAACCAGAGTAGTACTGGCCAGCACCGCCACCCAGAAATTGGCCTTGAATGCAGCGAGAATCACCATAAACTCACCCACGAAACCAGAGGTGCCCGGTAACCCGGCATTCGCCATGGCAAAAAATACCATCAGCCCGGCAAAGACCGGCATGGTATTCACCACACCACCGTAGTCACTGATGTTACGGCTGTGCATGCGGTCATACATCACACCCACACACAAAAACAAGGCGCCAGAAATAAATCCATGCGAAATCATCTGAACCAGCGCGCCTTCCACGCCCATCGCCGCGCCCACCACGCTGTTAGTGCTATCAAAGATATTGAACACCACAAAGAATCCCAGCGTCACAAAACCCATGTGTGCAATGGATGAATAGGCAATGAGTTTTTTCATGTCTTCCTGCACCAGCGCCACCATTGCAATATAAACCACCGCAATCAGGGACAGCAGAATAATAAACCAGTCCAGTTCATGGCTGGCGTCCGGCACAATCGGTAACATAAAACGCACAAAACCATAGGCACCCAATTTCAACATGATGGCGGCAAGAATCACCGACCCACCCGTGGGCGCTTCCACGTGGGCATCCGGCAACCAGGTGTGTACCGGCCACATCGGAACCTTCACCGCGAAAGCAATCAGGAATGCAAAGAACAATACAATCTGCGCATTCATGCCAATCCGCATGTCATGGAAATCAAGAATCGAGAAACTATCCGACTGGAAGTACAGATATAAAATGGCCACCAGCAGCAGCACCGATCCCAGGAAGGTATACAGAAAGAACTTGATCGCCGCATAAACACGCCGTTGGCCGCCCCAGATACCAATGATCAGGAACATCGGCAACAACATGAACTCCCAGAACACGTAGAACAGCACCGCATCAAGCGCACAAAATACGCCAATCATCAGGCCTTCCATAATCAGGAACGCCGCCATGTACTGGGATACACGACGCTGAATCACTTCCCAGCTCGCAATCACCACCAGTACGGTGGTAAAACTGGTCAGCAATATCAACGGCATGGAAATGCCATCTATACCTAATGAATAGTGGATATTAAACGCGGGCACCCACGATGCCTCTTCGGCAAACTGCATCTGGTACGTACTGCTGTCAAAGCCCGTATACAACGGCAACGACACCAGAAAGGTCAGCATCGAAAATGCCAGCGCCAGCCAGCGCACCAGCACATCATTTTTACCAGCAGCCAACACTACCAACCCGCCAATAATCGGCAGCCAGATAACGAGACTTAGAAGCGGGAACTCAGAAGACATGAAACGCTACCCTGCTTATTTATTTGTTGAATTAATTAGAATACAAACCAGGTCAGCAACACCAGCAAACCTATAATCATGGCAAAAGCATAATGATACAGAAAACCAGACTGTACACGACGAACGATGCCCGCAAGTTTGCCTATACCGAACGCCGTACCATTCACCATTACGCCGTCAATAAGCTTTATATCCCCAAATCGCCACAGGAAACGGCCCACGCCACGCCCGCCCTCCGCAAAAACCACATCATTAAAATCATCTGCACCGTATTTCCGGTCCAGCAGATTGTAAATACCGGGGAAGCGCTCCTTGATGTCGCCTGCAAGCTCGGGACGCTTCAGATATACGAACCAGGCTACGCCTACACCCAGCAGAGACAACCATACCGCTGGCGCCATGAACCCGTGCAACATGAAACTGAACACACCGTGATATTCACTCTGAAGCACTTCCAGGACATCGTGTATCGGCAACACGTGAATAGCATCGCCAAAGAAACTGCCAAACTGCAAGGGCCCGATCGCCAGTGCGCCGATAATGACGGAGGGTATCGCCAACAATATCAACGGTACTGTCACCACCGGCGGAGATTCATGCAAGTGTTCACGGGTATGCTCATCCATGCGCTCCTTGCCATGAAACACCAGGAAAAACATGCGGAAGGTATACAAGGCCGTGATAAATACTCCAACCAGCACCGCCGCATAAGCAAAGCCGGCGCCTGACACCGTCGAAATTTTCACGGCTTCGATAATGCTGTCCTTCGAGAAGAATCCGGCAAATCCAGGGAAACCAATCAAGGCCAGCGCACCAATCAGAAATGTCCAGTAAGTGATGGGCATGTATTTCTTTAGCCCGCCCATCTTTGTTATATTCTGCTCATGGTGCATGGCAATGATCACCGAGCCTGCCGCCAGAAACAACAGTGCCTTGAAAAAGGCGTGCGTCATCAAATGAAAGATGCCTGTTGCATACGCTGATGCCCCCAGTGCAACCACCATATAACCCAATTGTGACAACGTGGAATAGGCGATCACACGCTTGATATCATTCTGCACAATACCTAACAGCCCCATAAAGAGCGCCGTAACAGCACCAATCACAATCACAAAACTCAAGGCCGTTTCTGACAATTCATAAAGTGGCGACATGCGTGCGACCATGTAAACACCGGCCGTCACCATGGTTGCCGCATGGATCAAGGCAGAGATGGGGGTCGGGCCTTCCATGGAATCCGGCAACCACACGTGCAAGGGTACCTGGGCCGATTTACCCATGGCACCGATGAACAGCAGGATACAGATCAAGGTCATTATTGACCATTGCTCATTCATGGCAAACTCAACGGTGACATGCTCCATGGAGGGTGCCAGGCGAAACACTTCGGCATAATCAAGGGTGTTGAAAAACATCAGCACCGCAGCAATTCCCAGCAGAAAGCCCAGATCGCCCACACGATTCACCAGAAATGCCTTAAGGTTGGCATAAATGGCGGACTCTTTCTGATACCAGAAGCCAATCAGCAAGTACGATACCAGGCCCACTGCTTCCCAGCCAAAAAATAACTGCATGAAGTTGTTGGCCATCACCAGCATCAACATGGAAAACGTAAACAACGAGATGTAACTGAAAAACCGCTGATACCCCGGGTCATCACGCATATAACCAATGGTATAAATATGCACCATCAATGATACAAAGGTGACCACCACCATCATCAGAGCGGTCAATTCATCCACCAGAAAACCCACTTCAAACTTGACGCCATCACTCACCAGCCAGGTATAAACCGAGCCGTTATAAGGATCGACGCCGTCAAAAACAATTTGCTTGAATACTACCAGCGACAGCAGGAACGAGATAGAAACGCCAAGAATCGTTACTGAATGCGCGCCCGCACGACCCACGACCTTGCCAAACAAGCCGGCAATAATCGCACCTATCAATGGCGCCAGAACAATAACGAGTGAAAGTGTATGCATGGTGTTGGAAACCTCTTATCCCTTCAGCGTATCAAGATTTTCAACGTTAATGGTACGTTTATTGCGGAACAATACCACCAGTATCGCCAAACCGATGGCCGCTTCGGCAGCCGCCACGGTCAGGATAAAGAAAACAAAAACCTGCCCGGCGCTATCGCCAAGATAACGTGAAAACGCGATAAAGTTCATGTTTACGGCCAGCAACATGAGCTCTATCGCCATTAACAGAATGATAACGTTTTTGCGGTTAAGAAATATTCCTGCCAGGCTAATACAAAACAAAATAGCCCCAAGAATCAAAAAATCAGATAACGCAACCATTCGACCCTGCCCTCTCATATACTCTGCTTATTATGCTTTCAATTCTGACCAGAATCTGAAGATTCCGGGAAACCCATTTACGTTTCCTTAAAAAACATGTGCTCCGTTTAAACCTGGTCTTCTTTTTTTTCCGAGTCCATTTTAAGCATACGCACCCGGTCCTTGCGACGCACGGACACCTGCCAGCCTGGATCCTGATATTTGGTCTGTGGCCGCTTGCGCATCGTCAAGGCAATGGCCGCAACAATAGCCACCAGAAGAATCGCCGCTGCAATCTCAAAAGGATATACATAGACGGTATAAAGTATACGTCCCAGTTCCTTGGTATTACTGTAGTCGGCCATATGTCGTGCCGGCTCGGCAAAATGCTCCAGACCAAAATACTTTGGCCCAACAGCGATGCTCATCTCTGCTACCACGATCAACGCCACCACAATGCCGACCGGCAGATAGCGCATGAATCCTTCACGCAGGACGACGATATTGATATCCAACATCATCACCACAAACAGGAACAGCACCATGACCGCGCCAACATACACCAACACCAGTGTCAGTGCTAAAAACTCCGCTTCCAGTAACAGCCATAATGCCGCACTGGTGAAAAAGGCCAGCACCAGAAAAAGCACAGCATGTACCGGATTACGTACCGTGATCACCAACACGGACGCGATCACCAGAAGTGCCGCAAAAACGTAAAAAACAATTTGTTCCATTATGCTATGTAGTGTCCTGGTAATTTATGAAACATCTTAATCAAGAATATCAACGGTATGCCGCATCCTGAGCACGATCCGCCGCGATCTGTTTCTCGTGACGATCACCGATCGCCAACAATTTATCCTTGGTCATCACTGTACCTTCACGGCTCTCAAAATGATACTCGAAAATACGAGTTTCAACGATGGAGTCCACCGGGCACGACTCTTCACATAATCCGCAATAGATACACTTGAAAAGATCAATATCATAACGCGTGGTACGGCGAGTGCCATCCTCACGCTGAGCAGATTCAATGGTAATCGCCAGTGCCGGGCACACCGCTTCACAAAGCTTGCAGGCAATACAACGCTCTTCACCATTGGGATAACGGCGCAACGCATGCAGGCCACGGAAACGTGGCGATTGCGGTGTCTTTTCCTCAGGATACTGGACAGTGATCTTTTTTGCAAAAAAATACTTGCCCGTCAGCTTGAGGCCAATAAACAACTCCCACAACATCAAGCTCTTAAAGTAATTAGTTACGGCATTCATATACACACTCCTTAGAACCATGTCAGGCGCGTAGCGCGGTTGGGCTGAATGAATGAAGCCCAACCTCTCAGCGCTCGCAATAACCAATAATACTCCTATCCAACAGTGTTGGGCTTCGTGCCTCAGCCCAATCTACGGCCCTATTACGCCTTACCGTGTTGCCCCACCAAAACATAAAAGCCAAACGCAAAATAAAATATGAATAAAATAGAAACATTTTTCAGGGGTTCATGTTTTATTTATATGATTTAGCCATGTCAATTATAGGTACGATTTGGCTTTCATATTCCATGGTTGAGTCAGCGCCATAAGATGACAACTCTACAAGAGTCGTTTCTATTAATTTTTCATGGTATTTTATCGCGTTATCGACTTTATTATCTTTAATCGCTTTCAATATTGTAATGTTCCATTTTAAATCGATTGCTCTATCCAAATAACGAAGCTCATTCAGTTCTTCCTGATTTTTGTGCATGAAGCCAAACACAATAGCCCCCCCAAGGACAATTGAAATTATAGATATCAAGGCGAGTCTTATACTACTACCAAGCATAGTTTTGTTATTCGCACTTTTTATCGCAGCGCGTAGGATGCGGTGAGGAACGAACCGCATCGTTCGAGTCACGCCGCGCCGTTAAGGGCGACCCCTTCGCCACCACCCCAATCCGCCGCATAAACGCCCCTTTTGCCATGCGCGTGAAAACTCGAATGCGGCCAATCCATCACTCGATTCACATAACCATGTTTCACCGGATTCCGCTGTGCATGGATGCACGAGTGCCGCGGGCGCAGGATGCGCAGGAGCGGCCAGTGCACATAATCCACGTGACGGGCGTAATCCCCCTTATCGCGAATACAATGCTCC
>JAHFRW010000085.1 GCA_023266055.1 Gammaproteobacteria bacterium
GTCACTTTTCGGCATTAAGGCGCCACCGATTTTCGGCGTAATGGCGCCACTTTGAACTGCTATTCAGGGACTCAAACTGGGGGTCAAGAATGCGTGATTTATGTTGTTTTTGCAACCGCATTTTTGACCGTTATTTACTGTGGCGCCGACATCAAGCCTGAGCCGGTTTCCCTCCTTTCCCTGCTGGCGGTTTTGATCTTTCCGGCATGGGTTTTGGATCGCGGTAGCTCTCCCCATCCAGAACCACGCGATAGGCGCCGTGGCGCAATCGATCCAATGTGGCAGTACCGATCATCTTGTTTGACGTGAAGGCCTCACCCCATTCATCAAAGTCCAGATTGCTGGTCAGAATGGTGGCGGCACGCTCGTAGCGTTCAGCAATCAGTTCATGGAAATCTTCGTCTTCCGGCGTGCGCAAGGGTTTTAGCCCAAAATCGTCGATGATCAGCAGGGGCACTTTTACCAGATATTGAAATCGTCTTTTGTAATTACCGGTCGCATGAGCTTCGCGCAAGCCGTTCAATAACTGGGTTTGCGTGATGAATAGCACGTCATAGCCCTGACGCGCGGCAGCATGACCCAACGACTGTGCCAGGTGACTTTTGCCGGTACCGCAACGTCCGACGATCTGGACGGCAACTTTTTCTTCAATGAATCGGCAGGTAGCCAGATCGTGAACTACTGCGCGATTCAGATTGGGTAGTCGATCGAAATCGAAGCCTTCCAGCGTTTTCTGGCTGCGGAAATTGGCACGTCGCAAGCGCTGATCCAGTCTTTTTTTCTCCCGACGTGCGACTTCATCATGAACCAGCAGGCTGAGAAAGTCAGTGAAGGCCAGTTTTCGATCGATGGCTTCACGGTTGCGCGCTTCGAGTGAATCGAGCATGCCGGTCAGGCGCAGTTGCTTGAGCAAGGGGGTTAATTCAGGAATCGGATGCATGGCAGACCTTATTGAAGAATGGATTGGTTGTTGTGGCAGAAACGACCACCCCGAGTGTAAGTGTCGGCAAGTGAGTCAAAGGCTTGGAGTGGCGCGAGTTGATCCAGTCCTTTTTCAAGGATGGTTTTGACCACTTTGTAGTATGGTGTGCCGTAATGATTGGCGCGTGAGCAGGCGGCTTCCAGACGGACAGCGCCGTATTTTTGTTTGAGTCGCAATACGCCCTGCACCGCACGCATCTTGATCAACACAGAGTCGCTGAACATCGCATGCACCAGCGCATGGCAGGCAGGTCCAACCTGCTGGGCGGTACTCAAACACCATTGCGTATCCTGCATTTGCCACGCCTGTGCTTCAGGTGGCATATGGTCATTCAAGGTATGTCGCAAACCCTTACCTGTCAGCCTCACATGGCTGGCAACCGCTGCATGTTCGTGATACACCGTGATCATTGTGTCGGTCGCCTTCAGCCACAGGTCACGGCCGGTCAGTTTGAACGGCACTGAATAGTAGTTATTCTCGAACTGGACGTGTGCATCACGATGGACGGTAACCTCAGACCAGCTTGCCAATTCCGGCGGCACGGCAGGTAACGCCATGAGCAGACTTTTTTCTACCTCTGCAAAGCGGTTGAGCGGTGCTTCACGAGTCGTGCCGTGAATCCGGTTGCCCGCTTCGTTTAACACCCATCCCTGTAACTGACGGTTTGCATCATCCAGATCACGGAATTCCCGTAGTGGCAGGAAGCTACCTTTGATGTATTTGACGCCCGCTTCAACGATGCCTTTCTTTTGCGGATCGCGTGGCGGACAAGGATCAATCTTAAATCCGTAACCCTCGGCGCATTCCGCATACGCCCGCTGCACCGTCGGCTCGTGAACACAGGCTTTGATGATGGCGCATTTGGCATTATCGATAATGACGCGCGATGGCACGCCTGAGAATGATTCAAATGCGCGTCGATGGCAACCCAGCCAGGTCGCAACCGTTTGGTCGCGGACGAACTCGGCATACTGGTGGCGCGACCAGCACAAGGTCATCACGAAGAACCATGTCTTGAATATTTCACCGGTGTATACATCTGTGATCAGTGGGCCTGAACCGAAATCTACCTGAACCGCATCGGCTGGTTTGAACACCAGGCGTAACGGGACATCGGGCTGTTGCAGGGAAACGAGCTGGCTCAGGAAACGATGAACCGAGGAATAACTGCCGGTGTAACCATGATTGCGCATCAGCGTGGTGTGGATGGTACTGCCCTGAATGCCGGACGCGTGCCATTTGGTCACCTGATCACGCCAAGGCTCCAGCGTGGAAAGACAATTGGCAGGCAACGAATCCTTGCGCTCAAACAGCGTGGCGAGAACACCGTCATCAGGCAGTGGCCGATCAGGAGAAAGCCAGCCCTGTTCGCCAGCCATCTCGCGAACCTGAGCGAGCTTTTTACGACCCATCGTTTTTGATCGGGCAATATCCCGATCGGAATCACCCTGGCGCATGCGCACCAAAGCATTGCGGTATTGATACATCTCGAACCTCCGTCTAGTCACAACCATCTCCTCGGCAAAATGCCGCGAGTCTAGTTGCTCAATGAAAGTTCGAGCCCCTGATTAAGGTTCAAAGTGGCGCCTTAACGCCGGAAATCTGGTGGCGCCATTACGCCGAACATAAAGTGGCGTCTTTATGCCGAAAGTTTACTGGCGCCATTACGCCGAAAACGAAATGGCTCCATGACGCCGAAAGTTCACAACTGCATTTCATATAGAGCCAAAAATATTTGATGACGCAGCTTGATAACACGCAATGCTCTGATCCGAAGCGTGCAAATAAATGGATTCCTTTAGTCACGCGGTTTGCCATTGAGACTGCCGCGCGGATTTCAGAAATTATCGGCAAGGATAAAACCGCTGATACAGCCGCCGTGCCTGGGCTGATATGGGCGAACGTCAATCTTGATAAAGCGGTCGCAAAGTTCATTGATACAAAGAACGGTGAAAGCCGGTTTGTGCCGCTCTCCCCCGCTGCTGTTGAATGCTTACAGCAAGCGCGCGAATTGAATCCTGTGTTGCGCGGCCCGGTGTTCCCGACAACAAATTCAGCGATTAAACAAGCATGGCAACGAGCCAAAAAACGGGCGCAGGATCTCTGACAAGACAATCCCGGTCATTCAGAATCAGATGATGCTGACGTATGGAAGGCTGTTTGGGGTGGCGGTGGTCAGGTCGGTGAATTCATAATCCGCACCGCCCGCATCGTGCTGAAGAGAGCGCTGAAATTATCAGTGTTTTTCACCATCTTGCTTAGGTGCAGAACCGACAGGAATATATTTAGACTTGGCATCATCAAACGCAGC
>JAHFRW010000063.1 GCA_023266055.1 Gammaproteobacteria bacterium
AATACATTTTTTGGCATGCTACGTTATCTATCCACAGTGTTTGGTGAGATTCGCTATAGTTTCTAATGCTGTGTGATCTGGATCGCGCATTGAATATTGTGCAACTGGACTCCCTTGACCTCACGCTTTTACCAGATGAGGGGAGAGGAATTTTTATTTTTTAGCAGCAATAAAGGCTTCATGATAAATTTTATGTGGAACTATAATATCACTATCGTTAAAGGAGAATTTTATGACTAAGATTAGTGTTATTATTCGGAGCATTGTGGTTTTTTGTTGCACCATTTTATCGATTTTAATCACTCCCTCTGCGACGGCGAGACACATACAAAGTTCCGCGCCGTCGTACACGTTGTTTGAATCCGGACAAGTGCGTCCGCTGGCTTTATCGCCCGATGGTACGCATCTCTACGCTTTAAACACGCCAGATGCACGTTTGGAAATCTTCCGCATAACCAAGAATGGGTTAATGCCGCGTTCATCGGTCACTGTTGGCTTGGAACCCGTGGCCGTGGCCGTGCGTTCCAACGACGAAATATGGGTGGTCAATCATCTCTCTGACAGCGTCAGCATCGTGGACATTCACGATCCCGAGCATCCGCACGTGGTGCGTACTTTACTGGTGGGTGATGAACCGCGTGACATTGTGTTCGGCGGAACCAAGCGTGATCGCGCCTTTATCACGACGGCGCATCGCGGTCAGAATAACCCCATTGATCCGCAATTGACCACACCGGGCGTAGGCCGTGCCGATGTGTGGGTGTTCGATGCCAATAATCTTGGTAATTCATTAGGTGGAACGCCGCTCAATATCGTTACGCTGTTCACCGACACTCCCCGTGCGTTGGCGGTGTCACCCGACGGCGCACGCGTGTACGCGGCGGGATTTCACACCGGCAATCGCACCACCACGTTACTCGACTTGTTCATCCCCGACGGTGGGGAAACCAAGGGTGGCCTTCCGTCCACGCGCATAGATGCGGCAGGTGAGACGCAGCCCGAAGTAGGTTTGATCGTAAAGCACAACGGCACTCATTGGGTTGATGAACTGAATCGTGTATGGGACGACAAAGTGAAGTTCTCGCTGCCGGACAAAGACGTATTCGTGATCGACGCTACCGCCAACCCCCCTGCGCAAATCGCAGGGGCAAACGGATTTTACAGAGGGGTAGGTACCGTGCTGTTCAATATGGCGGTAAATCCTGTAACCGGAAAAATATATGTATCGAACAGCGAAGCGCTTAATTTGCGCCGTTTTGAAGGCCCGGGTCACCGTTTAGGCCGCAATAATACCGTGCAGGGCCACACGCATGAAAGCCATATCACCGTATTGAGCAAAGAAGGAGTAAAGCGGCGCCACTTAAACAAGCATATCAACTACGCTACCTGCTGCGCGCCGATCCCGAATCCGGAAAATGCCAAGAGCTTGGCTCAGCCGATGAACATGGCGGTGACGCGTGATGGCAAGATGCTTTATCTCGCTGCCTTTGGATCCAACAAAATTGGAATACTTAAAACCGCTGAGTTAGAAGCGGATACCTTTATACCAAATGTAGCCGATCAAATTCCCGTGCGTGGTGGTCCGGTGGGTTTAGTGTTGGATGAGGCGCGTAATCGTTTGTACGTGCTTACACGTTTCAACAATGGCATTTCAATCGTCGATTTGCGCCGCAAACGAGAGGTCACACACGTCACCATGTACAACCCCGAACCGAAGAGTATTGTAAAAGGGCGGCGTTTTTTGTACGATGCGTCATTCACTTCCAGCCATGGTGATTCGTCATGCGCGAGCTGCCACATCTTCGGTGATTTCGACAGCCTGGCATGGGATCTAGGCAACCCCGACGACACCACAATCAACAATCCCGGCCCCTTCGTGATCGGCCCCACCATCGAATTCCCGCAGCCTGCAACGCCGAATCCGCATTTTCGCGCGCTCAAGGGCCCCATGACTACGCAAAGCTTGCGCGGCATGGCGAATCATGGGCCGATGCACTGGCGCGGTGACCGTACTGGCGGGAACGACGAACCGAGCGTACAACCTGACAGCGGTATATTTAGTGAAAATATTGCCTTTAAAAAATTCAATGGTGCCTTCGAATCGCTGGTGGGACGTCATGCCCCATTGACCGATACGGAGATGCAAGCATTCACGGATTTTATTTTACAAATAACCTATCCCCCTAATCCCGTGCGCAATCTTGACAATTCGCTCACGCCTGATCAAAAAATGGGTAAAGCACGGTATTTTGGACAAATTTCCGATACGTTATTTAACTGCAACGGCTGTCATGTACTCGATTCCGAGGCCAATGCCAACTTCGGTGTGGTGAAGCCCGGATTTTTTGGCACGGATGGACGCTCTACGTTTGAAAACGAAACACAGTTCATGAAGGTGCCACATTTGCGCAATTTGTATCAAAAAATCGGCATGTTCGGTATGGGTTCCACGCTAGATTCCACATCGTTCATGATCCCCGGAGATAACGGATTTATGGGCGATCAAATACGTGGTTTCGGCTTTTTACACGATGGCAGCGTCGATACCATGTTTCGTTTCAATGGAGCCACAGTATTTGTTTCCCGGCCCAAAGGTACATTTAATGCGCGGGATCCGGGTAATCCTGGTATCCCGTTTGTGTCGCCCCATCATCCGCAAGCAGGGGTGATTAATCCGGTAGGTGTAAAAATACGCCGCGAATTGGAACAATTCACGCTGGCATTCGATAACAATGTTGCGCCGATCGTGGGTCAACAAATCACGTTCACGCACGCCAATGCGAATGTCTCGAGGCCACGCATTAACCTGCTCATAGCACGCGCCGATGCGGGTGAATGTGATCTTATCGTGAAAGCGCGCCATAACGATCACGAACGCGGTTATCTCTATAAAGGCCACGGCTTATTCCAATCAGATCGTGTGAAAGAAAGGCCTCTCAGTGACGCGGAATTGCGCGCCAAGGTGCGCAGTGACAAAAAGGGAATGACTTATACCTGCACACCGCTAGGCTCTGGTGTGCGGATGGCGCTCGATCGTAACGAGAACGGTATGTACGATGGCGATGAGCAGCACGCCGAAAATCCGCGCCCCAGCCACTACAGGTAGTATGTTGAGCATCTTCGGCAAGTAGGAGCGATCATGGCTGTCGACGTACTTGAGCGAGAGGAACCGCCGTTCCCGCACGCGCTTCCGGAGTTTCAGCGACTGTTTCCAGACGAAACGGCGTCGCGGACTACCTTGAGCGTGCCCGATGGAGCGATGGCTTCATCTGCCCGTACTGCACGGTGGCTGATGAACCACTGTACATTTCTACGCGCCTTGGGGTACTTCGCTACCGTCATTGTCGCCACGACACCAGCCTCACAGCCGGTACCGTTATGGAATGCACTCACACGCCGCTTTCGGTCTGGTTCTGGGCTGCGTACCTGGTCGCCAGCCAAACATCCGGCATGTCGGCTGTCTAGCTGCAGCGCCAACTCGGCCTATCGCGTTACCAAACCGCCTTTCAGATTCTCCACAAGCTGCGCGCCGGCATGGTGCGTCCCGACCAGGACAGGATCGGCGGCAAACCAGAAGAGATCGTTGAGGCTGATGAAACCTGGATTGGTGGCCGCACACGCGGAAAGGGGCGCGGCGTTCACGACAGGGTGCTCGTGGCCGGTGTCGAGCGCGGCGACATGCAAGTCGCGGAAACCTTTCTGCCCATCATTCACCTCGTGTTTCCCAATCTCAAGATCTGGCTTCGCGGCGTCAGCCCGCAACACCTGGACGCCTATATCGACGAATTCACCTTCCGTTTCAACCGCCGCTTCTATTCCTTCAACGCTTTCCGCTCACTGCTCGGCATCGCGGGCGATGTCACCGCTCCGACATATGCCCAGCTTTACGCTACAAAATCACGAACCACTACATCTAGTGGCTGGGTGTGACAATCGGATAAGCACGGATTTTATTCGAAAAATTGTATCTGATTTGTAATGCCACCAGTGGTAATGTCGCCACATGCAACAAAGAGACTCAAGGTTGACATTGTTGCTGCATGCGGTGTGGACGAGGTTGTCCGTATCATCTCGCACGTTCAGTATGATTGTATTAGGAGTTTAATTCGCGCTAGTCGGTTTGCTAGCATAGTATGTATATTATTTGAGGAGTAGAGAAATGGATCCTATCCTGTACTGGAACAATGTTGCCCTGGAAACTAACCGCCGTGACTTCAGCAACGTGCCCGGCACCGATAAACCAAGTCCGGAGCAAGGTGGCCCGACACTCAGCGCGCGTGCGCTCGCTATCGTGCATCTGGCTATGTACGATGCGCACGCGGGCGTGGCCAACAACGCGGCGCTACTGCCACGTTACCTGCCCACGCCGCCCGACCCGGTTCCCGGCGCATCTGCTGCTGCTGCCGTGGCGGCAGCAGCGCATGCCTGCCTGAGCGCGCTGTTTCCGCGGCAGAAGCCGCACTTCGATGCGGCACACCTGGCGGCCGGACTTGGCGGGCCTGGGTTGGCGGAAGGGCATGCCTTTGGTCTGGCCGTGGGACAAGCCATGTTGGCTGATCGCGCAGGTGATCCAGGCGCCAGCGACAACGGTTATGCAACATCAATGCAACGTGGTGCCCATCGGCCCGATCCCGTGAACCCGGGGCAAGGGTTTCACGCCCCGTTCTACGGTGCTCGATCCAAGGGTTTTGCCATCACCGCTCGGCACGAGTTAGATGCGCCGCCAGCCCTAGGCAGCACGGAATATGATAAATCGCTCAAACAGGTTCGTGGCAAGGGCATCGCACCTGAGTTAATGGGTACGTTACCGACCACGCCACCGGCCACGTTCAGCAAGCGTACCGTTGACGAAACTTTGATTGGTTTGTACTGGGCTTACGACGGCCCACGTGAACTTGGTACGCCGCCACGTTTGTACAACCAGGTCGTGCGTCAAGTGGCTATCGCCAAAGGAAACACGGTCGATGATAATGCACGCCTGTTTGCGCTGGTAAACGCTGCGATGGGTGATGCTGGCATTCTGGCCTGGGATCAGAAATATATCCATGACGTGTGGCGACCGGTACTGGGCATCCGTGAGTACGACGCATCAATGGGTCCGGCGGCGCCTACACCTACGCATGACATTAATGACGCTTGTGATCCAGGCTGGTTGCCGCTGGGAGCGCCAGCCAGTAATAGCGCGGACCGCAATGCCGCCAATGCCACGCCGAATTTCCCCGCCTATCCTTCCGGCCACGCTACCTTTGGCGCCGCAGCTTTTCACATTGTACGCTTGTTCTATGGAGTGGCGGTCGGCAATCGTGTGATGGATACAGTATTTACCGAGACTTTTGTGTCGGATGAGATCAACGGGGTGACGCGCGACAATGCGGGCGCTGTGCGGCCGCGGCATGTGCGCAAGTTTCCTCAGGGAATGTGGCAGATGATTGTGGAGAATGGGTTCAGCCGCATCTTTCTCGGCGTGCATTGGTCGTTTGATGCCTTTGCATTGGACGCGACTGGCAAACCTGATGTGACCCGTAACATCGGTGGCGTTCCATTAGGCCTGAAGATCGCTGAAGACATCTTCGCTGCTGGGGCAGGTAAGGCACCGGTCAAGTCGACTGTCCCACCACGCACCTAATCAGCGAACCAAGTGGGTGGCCAGTGAGATACGCTCTCTGGCCACCCACTTGGTTTCTGCGGGAAATGGACATGCGTGATCATATTTTTGGCCTGTAACCAACGCTGTGAAGCGTTTATACAGTTGTTCCACGGCTATGAGTGCTTGAAGGAGATTGTTATGCACATTCAGCGCTACTGTTTTTTTGTACTCGCATTCCTGGGCGTTTGTTCTCCCACGTATGCGCACGTGAAATGGTTTAATGACTACGACCTTTCCAGACATCCGATGCCGCTTATTGAGATTTTAAACACTCAATTTTTTCTTCTTATGGGGCTTGCAACATGTGCGGTATTTCTGGCGAGAATGGTCGACAATGTATGGAGAGTAGATTCGCCTCGCGTGTTTCTCAAACGATTTTTCCTCCCTTCTCAGGACTATGTAACATTACTGGTCCGCATTAGTACCGGAATTTTCTTCTTCAGCCTTTGGCTGCAGGGAAAAGTTATTCTCACTCCGGAAATCTTCCGGGTGGATGAGCAGTTTGTGGAAGCAATCCAGTTAGTAATTGCCATAGCGACGCTATCCAGGAGGTTGTGTTTCATATCAGGGATTGGCATCTTCGTGCTGTATGGATACAGTGCGTATCTGCATGGAATTTTTCATTTGCTGGATTATGTGTTTTTTATAGGCTTCGCCAATTATCTTGTTTGGTGTTCAGGATCAAATAAAAACCAGTCGCGCCACATCACCATTCTTTACGTAACGCTAGCGTTGTCCCTGATGTGGGGGGCGATGGAGAAGTTCAGTTACCCGTATTGGTACTTCCCGCTACTGGACGACAAACCGTATCTTACCTTTGGGTTTGACCAAGCCACGTTCGTAAGATTGGCCGGATTCGTCGAGCTTACTCTGGCGTTTCTTTTGATATTCAGCCGCAATATGTTGCTTCTTTTTGCCATCGGACTGAATGCAATCTTTATTGTCGCAATAGTCGACTTCGGTAAAGTGGATGCCATCGGTCACCTGCTGATTATGTCCGTCTTGGTCGTGATGGCACTTGAGGGTCCCAGTCGATTCGCCACTGTTACATTCACAAGCGGAATGCAAAGCGCGTCGATACGATCCGCCATGATTACAACACTGTTTGTTATCGCGAGCTTGTCGTTACTGGGATTGTATCATTTTTTGCAGTACTACTTGAATCCATAATCCACATTTGACATCTTTTCGTGGATGGATTCTACATCAAGGTATACCACACGAAGTTAGCGAGGACATGATGGGAAAATCTGGTGCGGTATTTTTCAACATAGTCGTCGCATCGAAGATCAAGCGGCCTCCGCCAAAACCACGGTTGGCGCTGCGCGGGTGTGGTATAAGTAGTCGAGTAAATATTATCCAGAATTTTATTTTCATAAAAAATTCCGACATTTACGTTTATCATGTAGCATTTTGCGATGAAATTTATCAAGCCATTGTCCGTAGTTGAGAAACTAACACTCTAGGAGGCGCATCGGAATCATCCGCACTTTCGTGTCCGTCATCGTGCTCAGGCACCTCTTTGTGTGCCCGGGGCTATACCTGATCACGCATCTGAAAAAATTCTTTGAAGTGCACCGTGACACTGTGAGCAAATGGCTTGATCATTGGGAGCGTGATGGAATAGTGGGACTTCTTGATGAGGCTCGTTCTGGTCGCCCTCCGATTTGTACAGTGTCAAAGCAAGCCAAATCCAAGGTGGGTGTCGATCAAAGTCCGCACCCACTCAAAGATGTGGTCGCACAGTTTCAAGAAGAAACGGGTAAAGATGTCAGCCTCTACACGTACAAACGATTTTTAAAAAAATACGACTATGCCTGGAAGCGTTGTCGGCATGCACTACAAAGTCTGCGTAATGAGTCATATTTTCGGCAAGAGCAGCAAGATCAAGTCCTTCTTCGACAACATGAAATCGAAGGGAATGTGAAAATATATTATTTTGACGGCGCCGGTTTTAGTACGGCACCGAATATTCCTTATGCTTGGAAAAAGATAGGAAATACGCTGCAAACGGAGCCAGCGCCCCAGTGTGCCTGGCTTTATGAGCCTGGAAAGCAATGCGTATTTTTATTCAGTCGAAGGGAGTGTGACATCGGCCTGTGTGGATCCGGGTGTTTGACGACTTCGCCACGCAGTGCGTTCACCAATGCGCACAGACCCCCCAGACGCCTTGTGTGGCCATCCTCGACAACGCCTCCATTCAGCACAGTAAAGCAGTGAAACAACGGGTGCATGAGTGGATGCGGCAAGGTGTTTTTTTACATTGCCTGCCACCCCGCAGTCCAGAATTAAATCTGATTGAAATTTGTTGGCGAAAAATAAAATACAAATGGATCCCTATTGCCGCTTACAAAAACTACTCAGCAATGAAAAAACGGTGTTGGAAACATTGAGCCCATTTGGAAAAAATATTTGATTACTTTTGATTAGGTACTTAATTGCTCGACACACAAGAAGAATGACGCTTGGCCAGTAGCGCATCCGAATGTTCATTTTCATTTCACGCTAACTTCAGCCAGCTGGCTCAACCAAGTTGAAATCTGGTTTGGAATTTTCACCCGGAAGAGTTTGCGCGGTACCCGCTTCACCTGCGAAGAAGATCTGACTAAATCGATTCGGGCATTCATTGAAAACTACAACAAAAACGCTACGCGGTTTGTATGGAGGAAGCGCGAGGTCAAAGAATCCCAACTCAAAAATACAATTGTTAACTTATGCAATTAGACACTAGCAGGTTGGTGTGTCAACCGGATAGGCATGGATTAGCCCCGCCATTTACCTTGTATCGGATTTCAGAATAGGGCATTGTTAAATTAGTATAGTAATTTTTTATCAATCCTGCGTATGTTATTCGCTGCCCCTGCGTATCCTGCGCCGCAGCACTTGTGCATCTCGGCAATTGCTCCTGCATTGCCCTGCCTTCCGCCATCCGTGGTGGTCGCATGCACGACGGCGCGGCAGCACAGCTTCCTTCTAATGCGCCAAACCCTTATCCCGCTCAATCATCGCATACGCCGAATGATTGTGTATCGATTCGAAGTTTTCTGATTCAACTTGATACGCCGTAATGCGCGCATCGCTGTTGAGGCGTGCCGCGACATCGCGCACCATGTCTTCAACAAATTTGGGATTTTCGTAAGCGCGTTCCGTCACGTATTTTTCATCGGGGCGTTTGAGGATGCCATATAGTTCGCATGACGCTTCTTTTTCCACGATGTCGATGATTTCTTCAATCCACACAAAACCGTGGGTACGCACTTTCACGGTGACGTGTGAGCGTTGATTATGCGCGCCGTATCTGGAAATTTCTTTGGAACACGGGCACAGGCTGGTCACAGGCACCACTACTTTGATGGAGGTAATGGTCTTGCCGCCGGTGATTTCACCAATCAAGGTCACATTGTAATCCATGAGGCTTTGCACACCAGATACCGGCGCGGCCTTGTTGACGAAATACGGGAAGCTCATTTCAATGTAACCAGATTCGGCTTGCAACAGCGTCGCCATTTCCGACAGCATATCCTTGAATGAATTAACGCTGATTTCACGCTCGTGGGTATTTAAAATTTCCACGAAGCGTGACATATGCGTGCCCTTGAAATTATGCGGCAAGTGCACGTACATGTTGAAATTGGCGATGGTGTGCTGTTCACCGCTGCTGCGGTCTTTCACGCGCACCGGGTGACGTATATCCTTGATGCCCACTTTGTTGATGGCGATTTGCCGGGTGTCCAGGCTGTTTTGCACATCGGCAATCGCCGCATCGGTGGCGGGGGCGTTGGCGGCGGATTTTTTGACTGTGCTCATGATGGTTCCTCGATGTAGCGCACGCTGGCGCGCTCGGTTTCCCAGAGTGTAACGGCGCTTACTTTCAGTGTACCGTTATTCAGTCTTCTGGAGAGCGTCTGGTAAAAATAGGCCGCAATGTTTTCGGCGGTTGGATTCAGTGTGTCGAACGGTGGAATTTCATTCAGATATTGATGATCCAGTTCTCCCGCCACTTCGCGGGCGGCGTGTTTGATGGTTTTGAAGTCCATGCCCATGCCGATGCTGTCGAGTGTCGTGGCCCGCACTTCGACTTCCAGCTTCCAGTTGTGGCCGTGCATGCGGCTGCACTCGCCAGGGTAGTTGCGCAAAGTGTGTGCGGCGGCAAAATCAGTGACGATTTTCAGCGTGTAGCGTGGGTTGCCCATAATGTAATTCTTGACTAATTTAGTGGGATTTTACCCGGATTGGGGTAATCTGGCAAGTTTCAGTCTGAAAGTGAGCATTAATTGTGCTGATGATGCTGCTCGTGTCCAGGCCACATTCGGCCAATAATTGCTCGCGCGAACCATGATCAGTAAAGGTATCAGGCAGGCCCAGGTTGATGGTGGGTGTGCGCACGTCATGGGCGATCAGGCATTCGTTAATGGCGCTGCCCGCGCCCCCTATCACGGCATTTTCTTCCAGGGTGACCAGCAGGTCGTGTTCCCGTGCGATTTTGAGCACGGTTTCTTCGTCCAGGGGCTTGATGAAACGCATATTGATCACTGTGGCATCAAGTTGTTCTGCTGCCTGCAGGGCGGGGGTGACCATGCTGCCAAAGGCGAGTATGGCGGTTTTGTGGCCGAGACGACGTAATTCCGCTTTCCCCAGTGGCAGGGCCGTCATGGATTTTTGCAGGGCAATACCGGGGCCGGTGCCGCGTGGGTAACGCACGGCCGCCGGGCCATTATGCTGAAAGCCGGTATAAAGCATCTGGCGGCACTCATTTTCATCGGCAGGCGCCATGATCACCATGTTGGGTATGCAGCGCAGAAAGCTCAGATCAAAGCTGCCCGCGTGGGTCGGGCCATCCGGTCCCACCAGCCCGCCACGGTCAATGGCAAATAACACCGGTAGGTTCTGAATCGCCACATCATGGATCAATTGATCATAGGCACGTTGCAAAAAAGTCGAATAAATCGCCACAACCGGTTTCAGTCCATCACATGCCATGCCAGCGGCGAGGGTTACGCTGTGCTGCTCGGCAATGCCCACGTCAAAATAGCGCGCGGGGTAACGCTGTGAAAACTCCACCAGCCCCGATCCTTCGCGCATGGCGGGAGTAATGCCTATCAGGCGTTCGTCCAGTGCTGCCATGTCACACAACCATTCGCCAAAAACCTGGGTGTACGTGGGGCCGCTGGCGGTGCCCGCGAGGGTTTTACCCGTTTCCAGGTTGAATGGCGTGACGCCATGATAAAAGCAGGGGTTTTGCTCGGCGGGCAGGTAGCCTTTGCCTTTCTTTGTGACCACATGCAGAAACTGTGGCCCTTTCAGGGCACGTAAATTATGCAGGGTTTTGAGCAATGCAGGCAGGTCGTGGCCGTCGATGGGACCAATGTAGTTAAAGCCCATCTCCTCAAACAGCGTACCCGGCACAATCATGCCTTTCATATGCTCTTCGGCGCGACGCGCCAACTCCCACACCGGCGGCATCACGCCCAGCACCTTTTTGCTGCCTTCACGTACCGTGGAATACAGCTTGCCTGATAATACCCGCGCCAGATATTGCGACATGCCGCCCACATTGGGGGAAATTGACATCTCGTTGTCATTGAGGATCACCAGCAAATCCGGGTCGATATCACCGGCGTGATTTAGTCCCTCAAAGGCCTGCCCGGCCGTCAGGGCGCCATCGCCAATAATCGCCACCACCTTGCGACTCAGCCCTTGCTGCCGCGCGGCCAGCGCCATGCCCAGTGCGGCGCTCACCGAGGTGCTGGAATGCCCCACGCCAAAGGTGTCATAGGGGCTTTCACTGCGTTTGGGAAACCCTGCCAGCCCCTCTTTTTTGCGCAGGCTGGGCATTTGCGTGCGACGGCCGGTGAGAATTTTGTGTGGATAGGTTTGATGCCCCACATCCCACACCAGCCGGTCATCCGGCGTGTTATAGACATAATGCAGGGCAATAGTCAGCTCCACCGTTCCCAGCCCCGCCGCCAGATGTCCGCCCGTCACGCTCAGGGACTGGATCAGGAACGTACGCAGTTCATGCGCCAACGCAGCCAGCTGCGATTCCGGCAGCTTGCGCAGGTCGTGGGGCGTGTCTACCGTCTCCAGCAGGGGGTAGTGGGTGGGTGTGAGCATGGTGCGGATAATAGAATCCCTAAGGGTGAACTGCACATTATCTTAGCCCTACCCAATGGTTGCAAGAAATATCGTGTGGACTAAGGATAAAACCAAGCCATCTGGTTG
>JAHFRW010000064.1 GCA_023266055.1 Gammaproteobacteria bacterium
TGGGGGTGGCTTCACGCTTCCAGAAGGGCGCACGCTCTTTTAAATAATTGATCACATAGCGGCATGCATCAAAGGCATTGGCGCGGTGAGCGGACCATACGGCTACCAACACAATCGCGTCGCTCGGTAAAATCCTGCCATGACGGTGTACTACCAGAATATCAATCACGTCCCACTTCTCGGCGGCTTCCTGGCACACGCGCTCAATGTGTTTTTCCGTCATGCCGGGATAATGATCCAGATGCATGGTAGAAACAGTATGGCCGTCATTATAGTCGCGCATGGTGCCAACAAAGGTGACGATGCCACCGCATTTGTTGGCGTCAAAGGTTGCCTGGTGCGCGCCAGTCACCTGATAGGGGTCAAAGGGCGCTTCCTGAACGATTACCTTAATGGCAGTGGGATGGGTCATGGTCAGCCTCCCGTGACAGGGGGAAAAAAGGCAACCTCGTCACCGTTTTTGAGTTGCTGTGAACTGTCGGTGTATTCCATGTTGACGGCAATCAAGGTGCTGGTGGGCAAGGGCTGGCCGGGCGCGACCTGTTTCCATAAATCGGCAATAGTGAGCGTGTCACCGTCGACCGTCACCGTGTCTTCAGCGCGCCCCATGCGATCACGCATACTGGCAAAATAGCGAATTTTGACGTTCATAATATAACGACCTCTGAAATTAAGCGGGGCTGTTGGGGCGTGTCCAGGTGCCGGATTTGCCCCCGGATTTTTCCAGCAAGCCGATGTCCTGCATCACCATGCCGCGATCTACAGCCTTGCACATGTCGTAAATGGTGAGCAGAGCAATTTGCACAGCGGCCAGCGCCTCCATTTCAACACCTGTCTGTCCACCACAGCGCACCTTGGCAAGGCAGTACACTGAATCAGTCGCAGGTTCGGGCGTCAGATCCAGTTCGACGGCGGTCAGGTTGATGGGGTGGCACAGTGGAATCAGGTCAGATGTTTTTTTCGCACCCATGATACCGGCTACTCGTGCGATGCCTAGGACATCCCCTTTTTTGTGGGTACCTTCCATGATCATTTTCAGGGTTTTGGGGTTCATGTAAATGCGACCTTCGGTCACTGCTTCGCGTTGGGTAACAGCTTTGTTGCCGACGTCGACCATGTGGGCTTCGCCCTTGGCATTAAAGTGCGTAAATTCGTTTGACATCACGTGGTTCCTGCTGGAGTGATTTAAGAGGGCTAAAAAACCCTTATTATAGCTATGGGCATATAGCTGTAACAAGGGTTTTCTGAATATTATCCGCCGATCTGGGTCATGCTGCCACGATGCTGTTGTGTGGTGTCAAGGAGGCCATGCGCGTCAGAGCGTTTTTTGGACTCGTAGCCGTCGACGGCTTTTTCTGCAAAGGCTTTGCGGAACAGCGCGATCATGTCGTCATCACTGCCGCCGGCACGCATGATCTGGCGCAAGTTGTATTGCTCGTCAGAGTACAGGCAGTTACGAATGCCGCCATCTGCCGTGACACGGATGCGCGAGCAATTGCCGCACAGACTGCGTGTAAAGGCGGGAATAACGGCAATTTTACCTGCCCAGCCAGGCACCTTGAAAATGTGGTGTTCGGTACGTGTGCCCGGTGCGGGTTCGATAGTGGGGTAAAGTGATTTAATGTTGTTGACGATGGTCTCGGCGCTGGCAAAGTGGTCACCCGTGCCCCAGATCTGATCCGCATCGAACGGCATGAATTCAATGAAGCGTACCGTTACCGCGTGATCCTTAGTGTAACGTGTAAATTTCTCCAGTTCATCTTCGTTGAAGCCACGCATCAGTACTACGTTGACTTTGACGCGAGGGTAACCCATGTCAAGCGCCAGCTGGATGTTGTTGAGCACTGTGTCAACGCCCGTCCGGCGTGTGATGCGCATGAAGCGATCGGCGTCCATGCTGTCGAGGCTGATATTGATGCCTGTCAGACCGGCATCAAGTAATTCTTTGGCCATCCGATGCAGCAGCAGGCCGTTAGTGGTCAGATGCACGCCCTTGATGCCCGGTGTTGCGGCGGCACCTGCAATGAGTTGGGGCAAATCCTTGCGAATGGTGGGCTCGCCACCGGTAAAGCGCACCTTTTTGATGCCGATTTTGGCTAGCACGGAGATGATGCGCAAGGTTTCTGCGGTGGTAATAATGGTATCTTTGTGGCCGAATTCTACACCTTCTTCAGGCATGCAGTAAGTGCAACGCAGATTACAGCGATCCGTAATGGCGATGCGCACATAATCAAAAGTGCGGCCGAATTTGTCTTGCAGTGGCGGCAAGGCGGACTCGCGGATAATCGGGGTTGCTGCGGTTGGCGCAGTGACGGGCGTGTCATCGGTGTGAGCGTTGTTCTGAAGCACGGTGCGTTTCCTCACTTTATAAAGGTAGGTCGGTTTGCCACGGAGTAACCCAGTAAACTAATCAAGATATGCTGTCAAAGTACACTAAAAGTACTTGATATGGCAAGATGGTAGCGTATGAATCGTCCATCCTTGAGATCTTGACGCTTGTTTACCGGGTAGCGCAGGCGAGTAACCCAATACTATCGTCCATGTATTATATATCGGTTACATTATGATGTATATTTAGCAATTTCTCCATCAAATTAAGCATATTGATCGAGTTTTGCTCGATTCCTGTCTGGTGATGCGGGGGCGAGTCGGTGAAAATGATGGCACTACTGCCGCTGCGGTCTGTTGGGTGATTAACATAAATATATTTTATTTTCAAAGGGCTATAGCATGAAAAATGTCGAAAATACAGGGCGGTGGACAAGCCGGGGGCCGCTCGATATCCCGCGCTCGCATCCGGCCACGGCCGTTTACAAAGACAGAATTTATACCTTTGGCGGCGGCGGGGTAGACTTCAAGAGCTTTAACTACACTCGCATGTATGACCCGGCGACCGGGGCGTGGGAAGCGCGTGCTGATATGCCGTGCTTTCGATCCGGCGCGGTGGCGGCCACGGTGGGTGACCGTATTTATGTGATGGGAGGTGGTTTCAAGCAGGCCAGCGGTACCTTTCGTTTTCTGACTACGGTGCAGATCTACTACCCCGATCGTGATGTCTGGGAAGAGGGGCCAGATTTGCTCATGCCCCATGATTACCCGGCCGTGGCTTATACTGGCGGTTATATCTATGTGATGGGTGGCCATCACCCCAAAGCCACTGAAGGGGGTCCGCAGACGGATCCTGGCTTTGATTTCTGTGAGCGCCTTGATCCCACGCAGGGTGGATGGGTAGAGATAGCACCGTTGCCTACGCCGCGTTTTGCACTGACGGCTGTGGTGATAGAGGGCAAAATCATGACCATGGGTGGGGTAGCGTTTAGCAGTGCCGGGTTTCATAACTTTGATTTTGTGGAATCGTATGACCCTGCTACTGATGCGTGGACGCGTGAAAAGAGCTTCGGTTTACCATGGACCGCAGCGGGATTGGGCGCCTGTATTCTGGACGGTGATATTTTCATTTTTGGTGGGTACAGTGGTGATGGCATTCATAACCGCGCCGCGTATTATGATGCCGGTCAGGGCGAGTGGCATCAGACGCCTCCCATGCCGGGGACGCTGGCGGCGATGGGTGTGGCCGTGGTGGGTAAATCTGCCTACATGATCAGTGGCTGGCCGGATAATGGCCGTGTGCCGACGGATGCCTTTTATATCTATACGCGCAATTAAACAGATGTGCCATGAATGACGCGCAGCTCACCCGCTACAGTCGGCATCTGCTGCTGAAACAGGTGGATTTCACCGGCCAGCAACGGTTGCTGGCGTCACGGGTGCTGGTGGTCGGCTTGGGGGGGCTGGGTTCGCCACTGACCCTGTATCTGGCCAGCAGCGGTGTCGGTCACCTGGTGCTTTGCGATGACGATCAGGTGGATCTGGGCAACCTGCAGCGTCAGATTGTACATCGTACCGCTGATATAGGGCGCGACAAGGTCGCGTCTGCCAGAGACACCCTGTTGGCGCTTAATCCGGAGATAGAAATCACACCCCTGAAGGCGCGGCTGGCGGGTGCGGTGTTGCGCGAACAGGTGCGGCAGGTGGATGTGGTGGTAGACGCCAGTGATAATTTCGCCACCCGGGCGGCCCTCAATGCCGCCTGTGTGATCGAACAGAAGCCCCTGGTGTCTGGTGCAGTCATCCGTATGCAGGGTCAGGTCACGGTATTTCAGGCGGGTGGCCCGTGCTATGGTTGTTTATATTCAGGGGTGCCTGACGGTACGGAGGAGGGGGCTGACCAGGAAGATTGTCGCCATCAGGGAGTGCTGGCGCCTGTGGCGGGCATTATTGCCTGTGTTCAGGCGACGGAAACCCTCAAGCTATTGCTGGGGGTGGGCGATACCTTGGCCGGACGACTGCTCTTGCTGGATGCGTTGGCCATGGCGTGGCGGACCGTGAAAGTGCTTAAAGATCCGGCATGTCAGGTGTGTGGCGTACGTCCATAATCGCCGTCCTTTGCATTGGACGTGCCATTGTATTACAATTGTCAGTTAAGCCAACGTTTGGATTTTTCTGGTTCGCGCTAAAAAATAAATTTTTATTGTTGTAGGCCATTGTTAATGAGGTTGTAGATGCCATTAGTTCGTGTAAGAGAAAACGAGCCTTTCGAGGTTGCCCTGCGGCGTTTTAAAAGAACCTGTGAAAAAGCAGGTACCCTGGCAGACATTCGCGCCCGGGAATTCTATGAAAAACCCACCTCCGTGCGTAAGCGCAAGGCCGCCGCTGCCGTCAAGCGCCAGCTCAAGAAATCCTCGCGTGATATCACCAAGCGGGCTCGCATGTATTAAGAGTGTCTGCGGGCAAGTGTGGGATTGATTTCCCCCGTTTGCCGCTTTCTCCAAATAGCATTGCCAAAGGCCGGAAACATGACAGCACAGACCTTGAAGCAGCGTATCGACGAAGATATGAAGGCGGCCATGCGCGCCAGGGAAAAGCAGCGACTGGGTACAATACGCCTTATTACTGCGGCGATAAAACAGCGTGAAGTTGATGAGCGTATTGTGCTTGATGACGCGCAGATACTGGCGATCCTGGATAAAATGCTCAAGCAGCGGCGCGATTCACTGAGCCAGTATGAAACCGCAGGGCGTACTGATCTGGCTGAGCAGGAAGCTTATGAAATAGGCATCATTCAGGAATACCTGCCCGCGCCGTTGAGTGAAGCTGAAGTCGGCGCCATGATTGATGATGCCATTACGGCCTTGGGCGTGACTTCCATGAAGGATATGGGTAAGGTCATGGCCGTATTGAAGCCGCAAATGCAAGGGCGTGCTGACATGAGTGCGGTCAGTGCCAAAATCAAGAATCGATTGAGCGTGCTGTTTCCCGGTACCTGACGCGGGGTTGCGGGTGTCACGACAGGTTGCCAGGATGGCTTTCACAGGTTTTTTCGAGGCTCCACCATTTCCGATGGTTCTACCATGGCAGGCAGGATCCCCCAGCCGTTTATTGATGAATTAATTACACGTGTTGATATTGTCGAGTTGATCAACACGCGTGTTCCGCTGCGTAAAGTGGGACGCAATTATACGGCACGCTGTCCGTTCCATGATGAAAAAACCCCTTCCTTCAGCGTGAATCCTGACAAGCAGTTTTACCATTGCTTTGGCTGTGGCGCACACGGTACGGCGTTAGGTTTTTTAATGGATTATGATCATATGGGGTTTGTGGAGGCGGTGCATGAGCTGGCGTCAAGTGTCGGCATGCAGATGCCGCAGACGCTGGATGCCAAATCCGATGCTGATGCGCCCGCCATAAATCAGAGCAAGGATTTATACGCATTGCTGGAGCAGGCCGCCATTTTTTACAAGCGCCAATTGCGCGAACATGCGCAGGCACTGCGAGCCATTGAGTATTTGAAAGGGCGCGGTTTGAGTGGCGATATCAGTCGTGATTTTGATATTGGTTACGCGCCACCAGGATGGGACAATCTGCTGCGTGCGTTTAACGCGCAGGCGAGTCCCGCATTGCAGGCGCAACTGGCCGACGCCGGGTTGTTAATCGAGAAAGATAACGGCGGTTACTACGACCGTTTTCGTGACCGTATCATGTTTCCGATTCGTGATGTGCGGGGCCGTGTGATGGGTTTTGGTGGTCGGGTGTTAAGTAATGAGGATACGCCGAAATACCTCAACTCTCCCGAAACCCCGGTGTTTCATAAAGGCCGCGAATTATATGGCCTGCACGAGGCACGCAAGGCCATACGCCAGCTTGATCGCTTGCTCGTGGTTGAAGGTTATATGGATGCCGTGGCGCTGGCGCAGTTTGGTATTCGCTACGTGGTGGCCACGCTGGGTACTGCCATTACGCGTGATCATCTGGAAAAAATATTTCGTCTGGTGCCCGAGGTCGTGTTTTGTTTTGATGGTGATCGTGCGGGACGTGAAGCCGCCTGGCGGGCGCTGCAGAATGCTTTATCGTTGATGCACGAAGGCAGACAGGCACGGTTCATGTTTCTGCCGGAGGGCGAAGACCCGGATACGCTGATACGAAAGAAAGGTCAAGCGGGATTTGAGACCGAAATTGAGAACTCCATCCCACTTTCGACATTTTTTTATAACCAACTCACCGGGCAGGTCGATACATTAAGTATGGATGGTCGTGCGCGGTTGGTTGAACTTGTGCGGCCCTTATTGTCCAATGTGCCAGACGGCGTGTTTCGTCATATGATGCTGGCGCGGTTGGCAGAGATAGCGCGCCTGGACGTGTCCATATTAACGCAGGCGCTGACACAGGGAACGGAGGTGGTGCGCCCTGCGCGACGGCGTGTGGCAGCAGTGGCACATGCGGCAGGCCGTTCGCCGGTGCGAATTGCGGTTGAGATTTTGCTGTACCAGCCGGCGCTGGCGCAGCAGGTCGGTGACCCACAGGCCCTGGCAAGGCTGGATCTCCCCGGTGTGGGTTTATTGGTGCAGTTGCTTGAGTTATTGCAGGCACGCCCGCATCTTAATACGGCAGCCCTGCTGGAGCATTGGCGGGACACGCAGGAAGGTAAATATTTGGCTAAACTGGCCCAATGGCAGCCGGAAGTGCCTGAGGGTGTGGAAGCCGAGTTACAGGGAGCCTTGCAACGTCTGGCCGAACATTATCATGAGCAACGGGTGGAGGATTTGCTTCACCGTGAACGGCTGGAGGGCCTGGGTGACACGGAAAAGGCGGAGTTGCGGCGGCTATTTTCGCTGGCCAAGGGAGGTTTTGTGCATTGATGCTTCATGATGTGCATTTTTTTAATCAGTGTTGAGTGCCCTTGGGTGGTGTGGAAGTGGGCATGGGGGGTGCGGGTTCGGTATTCATCGTGAATAAAAACAATAGAAATGGACTACTTATTGTGTGGTGATAGTGTACAATAGAAAGTTATTTTGTGTAACTGAACCGCACTGGTATTTAGAAATTCCTGGATCAACATAAATATTGGCTGGTGACATGAATCAAGAGCAACAACAGTCTCAATTGAAATTATTAATCGCGAAAGGCAAGGAGCAGGGCTACCTGACTTTCCGTGAGGTGAACGATCATCTGCCGGACAATATCGTTGATCCTGAACAGATTGACGATATTGTCAGTATGATCAATGACATGGGTATCCCTGTGCATGAAGTTGCGCCGGATGTTGATGCCTTGTTGCTGGCCGATACCTCCGTGGCCACTGACGAAGATGCCGCCGAAGAAGCGGCGGCCGCCCTGGCAAGTGTGGACGGTGAATTTGGTCGCACCACGGATCCGGTGCGCATGTATATGCGTGAAATGGGTACGGTAGAGTTGCTGACCCGTGAAGGCGAGATTTTAATTGCCAAGCGTATTGAAGACGGCTTGGGTCAGGTGTTGACTTCGCTGTCCATCTTTCCGCCTACCACTGCTGAAGTGTTGGGGCAGTACGCGCGTGTTGAAGCTGGTGAAGTGCGTTTGACGGAAGTGATTCGTGGCTACAATGACCAGGATGCTGAAGAAGCGGCACTGCCATTACCGGATATTGATAAAGATGTTGATCTGAACGCCAGCGAGCTTGATGACGATAGCGACGACGGGGCGGGTGATACGGAAACCGATCTGGAAGAAGTGGATACGGGTCTTGATCCCGAAGAAGCACGGACGCGTTTTGCCAAGCTGGAAGGGCTGCATGGTAAATTTATGGAAATGGTGGGCAAGCATGGCAAGGGTCATGCTAAAACCATCAAGCACCGCCAGGAACTGGCCGACGCCTTTCTGGAATTTAAACTGACACCCTTGCAGATTGATCGGCTGGTGATGCAGGTGCGTAGTGTCATGGATCGTATCCGTGTTGATGAACGCGTCATCATGGATATTTGTGTAAATTCGGCACACATGCCACGTCGGGATTTTATTACCTCGTTTCCTGATAACGAAACTGATCTGACCTGGCTGGATCAGCATATCAAGGGTAATTATGATTATTCGCCGGTGTTGGCGCAGCATGCTGACAGTATTCGACAGGCGCAGAATCAGTTAATCGCGCTGCAAACAGAATGTGGCCTGACGATTAATGAGATTAAGGATATCAACCGCAAGATTTCCATTGGTGAGGCGAAAGCGCGTCGTGCCAAGAAAGAAATGGTGGAAGCCAACTTGCGTCTGGTCATCTCCATCGCTAAAAAATATACAAATCGTGGCTTGCAGTTTCTGGATCTGATCCAGGAAGGTAATATTGGATTGATGAAAGCGGTCGATAAATTTGAGTATCGCCGTGGTTACAAATTTTCTACTTATGCGACCTGGTGGATTCGTCAGGCCATTACACGTTCAATTGCTGATCAGGCGCGTACCATCCGAATTCCGGTTCACATGATCGAAACCATCAACAAGCTTAACCGTATTTCACGGCAGTTATTGCAGGAAATGGGACGTGAGCCTACGCCCGAAGAGTTGTCGGTGAAAATGGAAATGCCGGAAGACAAGGTGCGCAAGGTCTTGAAGATTGCCAAAGAGCCCATTTCCATGGAAACGCCGATTGGCGATGACGAAGACTCACATCTGGGTGATTTTATTGAGGACCCGAGTGTGGTTTCACCGCCGGATGCGGCAACCATTGAGGGCTTGCGTGAAGCGACCCAGATGGTGCTTGAAACCCTGACAGCACGTGAAGCCAAGGTGTTACGTATGCGCTTTGGTATTGATATGAATACCGACCACACCCTTGAGGAAGTTGGCAAGCAGTTCGATGTCACGCGTGAGCGTATTCGTCAAATAGAGGCAAAGGCGCTGCGTAAATTACGGCATCCCAGCCGTTCTGAAAATCTGCGCAGTTTCCTGGATTAGTTTAACAAGGGGCCGCAAGGCCCCTGAATTGAGCGCGGCATTCGAAATATCAGGATCTTTACGTTCACTTGCCGTTCCAGGGTGACGAAAGCCTTGTCACGCGGTATACTCCCACTTTGTTTTTTTGTCCCTTTACTTGTCAAAGGGCCTGTAGCTCAGTTGGTTAGAGCAGGGGACTCATAATCCCTTGGTCCTCGGTTCGAGTCCGAGCGGGCCCACCATAAACCTTGGAATTTCAGCGGGAGAGTCTCTTGCAAATGTCTAACGCACAGGCGTTTGCAGATTGATATCGGGTTGAAATTTTTTGGCGTACAGGAAGAATGATGATGTCAGATGCCCCTCGCTATACGGTCAATCGAAGTATTGTTACTTTACGATATCAACAACCGTTTCTTGATTGGCTGATGAGCGCTGACCCTGAACCATTGTCGGATCTTGCGCTTGCAGATCTGGAAAGTGACAGCGATGCGTTTTTGATTCCAGGCGATGGTGTGGTGGATAATGCACAGGATGCGGTGAAGTGGGTGGAAAAGCGCTGGCGTATGTTCTTCGAGCAAATGCTTGGGGAGTGGTTGCTAGATGAATCACTATGGCCACAAAAGCGTACACTGAAAATGTTTCGTGAGTGGTTTACTGTCGAGTACCGTTCAATGGTGTGGGATCTGGTGAACGCACCGATCATGGTCTATGACTGGGAAGATGAAAATGATGGTAATGTCCATGACCATGATGAGATATTGCATTAATCTGTCGTCGCCCAGAGGTGGATTGAAGTAATCCATGTGTGGGTGTTACCTGTTTCGCCGTGCGGTAGCTGATCCTGCTACCGCACGGATTGATGGTTTGGCTTCCGGCGGGATCCTTAGAAACGTATTGGATGCAATCCCGTTTGTTGCCCTGGTACCCCTTTCCGTAGGGTGACCGTGAATGCTCCCTATGGCTTCTTTACTCCTTTAAACCCGGTGATTTTAATGATGTCATCTGTGCCGTAATCATCGACGGTTGGCATGGTGGTGTCATCAGAATGTTGAATTGAGACATAGGCCGTTGTGCCGTCGCTGCTGAAGATAAAACCGGTGGGCTCTGCCGAAGAGTCTTTTACTGATAACATTCTTACGCAACCATCTGTTTTTATGTCACGATCCGCGCCATCTGGAAGGCATGCGAAAATGTCGCCGTTGGGGTGATCTTCCACTACATACAGGTTGCCGCTTCCAGGTTGGAAGTCCAGGTTATCAAAAGAATTGAAGTCACTGTCACCCTCAATAAAACGATTCACCACTACGCTACGTTTGCTCGCATCTGCGGTGAGTGGTTCACTGTCAATGCCACAGATTACCTCGGCATAATTTCCGGCATTTTCATTACCGGTATTCGTCCAGCAAAAACGTACGGCATTGGGTTTGGTGGGATCATTGTATAGTAGATCCTGATGTAAATCTTCCGGGCGATAATATCCGGTTGCACCTTTTGCGTCAGCGCTAGCGCGTGCCATGGCAGCATCAACCGGTAACCATGCGGCATTGCCGACTTCACAGCCTTGACCAGATTGCACCTTGTCATGTACGCACGACACCTGCATGGTATATACATTGCCTGCAACGAGCGGGGAGTCTGCCAGATGCGTGATGTGAGCGGTGTCTGTGCGAGGTGTCTGGGGTATGAATTTGAAAATGGCTCCGCCGTTTGCATTGGCGGTTGCCGTGCCCGGACGTAATTCGTCACCGGCAATAATCACGCCGTTGGGCAATACCATTAAACCTTCCCATGCCATGACAGGCAAGGCGGTACGCTTGGCAATGTGTGCCGGATCGGTGAGGGTGCCCGCATCACGATTTATGACGGTTTGATTGGTGACATTCAGTGGGTCAATGATTTCGTAGGCGCTACCATCGCTGCGCTCTTCTGTCACCAGAAGGGTACCCCAAGGTGTGACGCGAATACCATCGCAGCCACTCATGCCGCGCAATAGTGTTTCCACTTGGCCGGTAGTGAGATTAATGCGCTGTACAGAGGGATTGAACTTGCCCGGTGCAATTTCAGCGCGATTGCCTTCGACGCATGTCATCAAATGCGTAGGATGGAGGATGGGATAAAATGCCATCATGTCAGTAAGGTCGGCAGCATCGCGTGTCAAATATTCGGCCTTTAATCCGTGAGCCAGTAATATTTGATCACTGGTGCTTTGCCCAAGGGTACGATAGGTGCCGCGGGTGGCAGGGGCCGATTCGCGCAATGGTTTTTCAAAACCAAACAGTTTTGCGGACTGTGCATGTAGCAGGCGTTCAACATGCATGCCGAAATCATGAGGACGGTCATCGGCAATCACCGGGCCGGTGATGCTTCCACAAGCGGTTAGAAGCGCGGCAGCAACCGGACTGGCAAGAAGTGTGGATTTCATAAGCCACTCCTTAGGGCGGTACTTGAGCAAGTTCAATGTTGATGTTGGGTTAAGATAGCGCGACCTCATGTCAGGCAGGTGACAGTGACATGAATTATTTGTGACACATTTTCCGACGCAGATTGTTACTTGAAATCCAGATGTAACATCTTGCCACCGGT
>JAHFRW010000017.1 GCA_023266055.1 Gammaproteobacteria bacterium
ATAGGTATACACTTTTTTATCGCCCACGGCGACAGGGCCAGTGACGCTGGCGGGTTTGCCTTTGCCGTTGGCGGCGCTGTCATACACCCACTGGCTGGTGCCTTCGGCTTCGCTGCGGGTTTGGCATCTGCTTGCCGGGTGAGTTCGCCCGCGGCATTGTATTCATAGCGCCACGCGCCGCAGGTGATGTTGGCGGCGGTGCGGCAGGTGGCGCCCTTGTCGAGATCGCTGAGCAGGGTGCGGCGGCCGCGCACGTCATAACCCATGAAGGTTTCATGGCCGTCGGCATCTTTTATGTAGCGCAGGTTGCCAAAATGGTCGTAGTCGTAGCGGGTGATGCCGCCTTTGGCATCGTTGATACGGCTGACCTGGCCGAGGGCATGGGTATAACGGACGGTGACGGCGTTGCGCGCGTCGGTAATCACGGCGGCGTTGCCGTCGGCGACAATGCCGGTGTAGGCGGTGCGGGTAATGCCGCCATCGGGCGCGGTTTGTTGGGTGACGCGGTTGAGATCGTCGTATTCATAGCGGCTAGCATCGCTGGCGGCGCCCTGGTAATGCGGTTGCGTTACCTGCGTGACGCGGCCGCGCGCGTCGTAGGCGGTTTCGGTGCGGGTGGGCGTGCCATTGAAGCCGTCACGGACGCGGCGGATGTCGCGGCCCAGCCTATCGTAATAGACGGTGACGGTGGGCGCACCGGCGGTGTGGGTGGTGATGTAATAGACTTCGTTGACCTGGCAGCCGTAATTGCAGCGGTAATAGGTGATGCTGCTCTGGGTAGCGTCGGGGCGCACTTCGCGCGTGAGACGGCCAAAGTCATCGTAGTAGCGGGTGGTGACCAGACCGTTGACGTCGGTGACGCGGCTCGGCACGCCAAAGCGCGCGTCAAACACTGCGGTTTCGACATGACCGGCCGGGTTGACCACCCGTAGCGGAAACTGGCCGTCGGGGCCATAGTCAGTGGTGGTGGTACGCGCGGTCGTCAGGCCCGCGCCGCTGACAGTGGCGGTGCGGCGGTTGCCGAAGGCGTCGTAACTGTAGGTGATGGTCTGCCGGGCGGGATCCGTCGCCGCCTTGTCCGGCTCGAGGGTTTCGGTGTGGAGCAAGCCGTCGGCACCATAGGTGTAGCTGACCTTGCGCGCGCTGGGCCCCTGGTCATAAATATCGCCCCACAGGCGCGAGGCGCTGCTAACGGTTGTGCTGGATTTCAACTGGCCGATTTTGTACCACGTGGCCAGGCTGGGCGCGGGCGTGGTGCTGTGTTCATAGGCGTAGTCGGTCGCCTTGGTATAGGTGCCCGCACCGCTGGTGGTGACCGTGGTGGAGATGGGGTTGCCGTAAGCATTGTAACTGGGCACAAAATTAATGAGCGGAATGCTGGTAGTCGTCGTAATCGCGCTGTTAGCGGCATCAAGTTCGTGCTTCTTCTCAATGCGGCTGGTCAGGCAACGGAACGGTTTGCCCGCATCTGAAGAACAGCCCGTGCTCCAGTCATTGGTGAGGGAGTATAAGGTTTTGGTGCGGGTTGTCTGGGTGATGCCGCTGACCGACCCGATGTACGGGAAGGTCTGGTGATAACTGGTTTTGGTGGCGATCTGCGACGCCAGGTCAGTGGCCGTCACGGTAGCAAAGCCGAGGAAACCCCGGCTTGCATCAAGCGAAGCGCCGGTATAGACGTAGTCTGTCGTATTGACGCCGCCCACGCCGTTGCTGGTGGTGTAGTTTTTCACTACCTGTAGCCCCAGACGTAAACCGCCGTAATTGTATTGCACGTGCGATGCGGGGGCATAGCCGGTATATAAACCGCCAAACAGATTAAACGGGGCTGGGCTTGTAGTGGTGCCACCAGGAATCGCGCCGGTGCTGGCGAGCGACTGATATTCTACGGTGGTGGTAACCCCCAGGCCGGTGGTAACGGTATTCAGCAAGTCTGTCGCAAGATACGCTGCGCTCCATGTTACCTTCGCCTCAAAGCCAACGCCCTTGGACAACCATACATAGGTGGGATCACTGGTTGTTGCGCCAAACTCTACAAGGTCGGCCCTGCCATCGCTGTTGGCATCAAGCAACCAGACTTTCGTTGCCGTGGCATAACCTGCGACGCTCGCGGCCTGGCGAGCGGAAAAACTCACGCCCGTGGAGAGCCAATAATAAAAGTTGCCATCTTTAAGCTCCACCAGGTCAGGTTTGCCATCGCCGTTGATGTCACCTACTCGCAAACTCGTGCCGCTGATGTCGCCTGTATAACCTGTCGCCGCCGCATTGGAATCTCTTTCCGTGAAGCCGCGGCCCGTAGCCGTAGAAAACCGTAAGAATATCGTACCGGTGGGATCCCAACGCGCTGTTTGCCCGTTAAATATGGCGGCCGTTCTCCCAATCTCAATAGCATCGCGCCTACCATCACCATTAAAATCAGCGATGTGGCCGACGCTCCAGTCTAGCCCTGTTTTGCTGGCTTTTTGAAAGTAGGACGTTACCGCATCGAAATATGAAATGTACCATTGCAATCCAGTGAGGAGTTTTGTGCCAAAATTACTCAGGCAGTGGTCAGGGTTTTGAGGGGTGGGCGGTGCATAGGTATATTCCCACCAAACAACATCACTTCTCCCATCACCATCGAAGTCGGCAATCCTCGCGTTATTTGCGAAACCCAACCATGACATAGAACCATTTGCGGTGGGCCCTTGCGACACACCCAAAAAGGAGGATAAACCGTCCAGATAAACCCGCCCCTGATACAGGGAACTCGTGCAATGCGAGTGCGTCACCGCTTGAAGATTACCGAGCGCGTCCTGCCCGCCATTAGCGTTAAAGTCTATAAAGCCCGTTACTGGCTCCACAAGTCCACTAAATTCCGTTGGGATCCCCGCCTGCCAGCCAAACGTCGTCGGCGCCAGGCACTCGGCCACGCCGCACTCTTGCACCCAGGCCAACTGTGATCGGCCAGTGGTCGTGCTTACCTCGTAGGTAAAGCGATAATCCCGCACCAAGGTGTTGTTGGTCACATAGGTTTTGATGCTGGTGATACGCTGGGTCATCGCCACTTGCGAACCCGCCACATAGCCAGAGATATTTTCCGGGCGGATTTGGTAGCTGAACTGCACCGAGCGGCCTTTGGGGTAGTGGATGGCGCGGGGGTAGTACTCGCCGCCCGCATTGTTTTCTGTGTAGCTGAAGGTCATGACATTGCCCTTGCGGTCACGGATGCTGTTGATCGCCCAGAGGCGCGCCTGGGGTTTTCCCTGCGCTTCGATGCGTGCATCACCCGTCACGCCGTATTCCAGCACCTGGCCGTCTTTGGTGTAGACAGTGAATGACTGCGGGTCACCCGCCGCGCCACCGCTGGAGACGACACGCGCAAAGCCATCGACTTCGGCGCGGTATTCGGCATTCACCGCGCCATAGGCCGCGCCACCGACCACCACCAAACGCTGGCCATCCAGGCAAAAACGGTCATTGGCATCAAAGTTAATGCCGCCCACCGCGCCATCCTGCGCGACAGTGCGCGGGCAGCGGTGAAGGGTGGACAGGCCGCCGAGGCTCCAGCCCATGCCGAGCAGGCCGTTGCCGCTCTGGCTGCTGTAGTGCAACGCCAGGCTGGGCGTCATGCCCGCCACGCCGGGCGGCACGGTGAGAGGAATAGTGTACGTCGCCGCGCCGGTGGGGCTGACGGCGAAGGCCCCGGCGGTGGCACCGACAGCGGGCTGGGAATTGTCCCACACATTGGTGACACTGAGCGCACCAGTGGGGGTAGCACTCTTGAGGAGGGTAATCGTGCCAGTGGGGTCATTGGTCCAGACCACGATCTGACCGTTATCCACGCGGATGGAAACGCTTTGCGCCGACCAGTCGGCAATGCCGAGGTGGCTGCCGCGCCAGCGTTGGCTGATGGCGGTGTATTTGTTATTGGCATCCGCCAGGAAAATGTAACTGGTGTCGCCGGGCGTCAGGGCCTGGATGAAGAGGTCGAGCTTGCCGTCACCGTTGAGGTCGGCCTTGAAGCGCACCCCGCCAGGGTTGAACAGGGCGGGCACGGGAATCAGCAGGTCATCAAAGGGGATCAGGGTGATGACGGTGATCTGATCCACTGCGCCGGTGGCATTGGCGGTGGTGTTGATCGTCGTGGGGGCCGCTGCCTCATTGGGCAGGGGGTTGTCCCAGGTTTGAGAAACGGTGTCGAAAACCCCGTTGCCGTTGTTATAGAGCAGGGCGTTGCGGCCCCCGGCGCTTTTGGATTCGACAATCAGGTCAGCACGCCCGTCACCGCTGTAATCACCGACATACAGCGTGCTCGCGTCCGCCCCCCAGTTCAGGCCAAGATACGCGGCGTTCCAGCTTTGGGCGATGGACGTGTATTTGCCGGCGCTGTCGGCGAGAAACAGGTAGGTTGTGCCATTGCCATCAGGCGCCTGCACCAGCAGATCCATGCGCCCGTCACCGTTGAAATCCGCCTGGCGCGGCGTGCCTTCGGGGTGAAACGGCACCGGCACGGGAATCAGCAGGTCATCGAAGGGGATGAGGTTGATGATAGTGATCGGCGCCGGCAGGTGATTGGCCTGTGCCACCGGCAGCGCCAGAAAAAACGCCACCCCCATCCCCGCCGCGAAACGGCGCACGACCGCCGGGATGCAGGAGGTAGGGCAACGCAGGGAGCGGTTGCCGAGGGGTGACAGGAAGTGATTAGCGTTTCCCCAAGAGAGTAGTGTGGGCATGGTAGCTTGGGGTTTTTGTTGTTGGAGGGTTAGGGTTTATGTGGCGAGCGAATCGAGTCTACGGGCGATAATCTATCAACGTGAGCTTGCAAAAATAAGCGCCTGTCCCTGCCCATTTTAAGGTCGTTTCTCCATACAGTTGCACGCTGTTTTTCGTGTGGTACGCAGCAACCAGCATGGCTAAATTTGCCTGAAACCCAGGATCAGCTTTATTTAACCAATATCCTTCACAGATTTTTCCGGTAATATTGCTTAGCGCAACAGCAACATCACCGTTTCCATAAGTGGTATAGGAAAGAACTCTGGCCACTGTACCTCCATTAGAGGGTTCTTCAATAGCAAAAGCAGATCCAGACGCAACAAAAACTAAAGCCGCTAACATCATTGAGCATGTGTTTTTCATAAAAATATCCCCATCACTTTAAAATTAAACACTCGGTAGGGTGTTGCGCCTCACGAATCCCCAGCATGACCCTGTACACCGCAACGGCTTGGGTTCATTGTCATCCCGAACGAAGGGAGGGATCTTACTTAAGATTCGTCGCGGTGCCCGGAATGACATGAAAATACTAACCCCATTGCCTCATGCTTTTTAAGCACGATTCACACCAACAATAATAATTACTTATATATCAAACGCTTAATAAACACCGCCGCTGGGGCTTGTAAATAAATCCGACACTTCCCCAAACCGCATTATTGATCGGCTTTCTTGCGCAGATCCGGTCTGTACATATCGGTTTTGTAGACCTGGTAGGTCAACAGTCCGATCAGAATAAAAACAAGTGTTCCTACAGAAATCAGCATGTAGGTCAAAAAATCAGGCATGGTCATTTACGGCTCTCCCTGGGTATTGTTACGTGTCAATCGATATCTTGTCCCGTATCTTGCATGAAGTGACGCGGGTTAGACAAGGGGTTTGACGCGCTTTTTTAATGTCGGGCTGTCTACCCAGCGGCGCAGGATCAAGGTTTTATGTCCACCGCAACATTAGTTGGGGTGACCGCCACCGAATGAATCAGTTTGGTTTTACTGTCTACACCTAGATGAGCTTTCACGCCATTCTCGGCCAAGTCAGCATTGACCCGCTGAAACAGTTCATCGCCAAGATCAATACCGACAAAATGCCGCATGGTACGGGAATCGTACAGCGACGCTTCTGCACCAGGATCAGACAGATCAAACCCATGTTGAAGCAAGTGAATGCGCCGCATTTTCTCAAGGCCTTTCGGTTTCCTGCCTGCACCCTGTGGATTTGAACAATAAAGTTCTAGCGCCTCACAGAGTTCTTTCCAGGGGATGATGGTTTCCATCTCTTCCAGAAACTGTTCCTTGCGGGTCTTTTTTCGGTATTTTTGAAAACCCAATGCGTCTACGCTGCGTTGTTTCACTATTTTCTCGATATTAAATGATTAATGCGTTGATGGTATACGATTTGGGGAGTTAATCAGAGTGTCCTTATATTTTTAAGGCCGCCATGGCCGCCATTTTGAACCAGTCGCTCATGCCAAGACGAGGGCGGGCAAAAATATCGTCGTGCTGTGCTTGCAGGGCGTTCAATATGCGTAAACCACCCTGAATGGTCATGCGTAATTCAAAGCCCATACGGCCGGGTAATACGTTACCTAGTGGCGCACCCGATAACATCATTTGACGGGTACGATTAATGACATGATTCATGAGGGCACGCATGGCAGTATCGGTGTGTGCACTACGAATGTGTTCTTCAGTCACACCGAAGCGGGCCATATCATCCTGTGGAAAATAAATACGACCTTGTTCGTGATAGTCTTGCGTGATGTCCTGCAGGAAATTAATGATTTGCAGTGCGCTACATACGGCGTCGGACTGCTCCAGATTTACCGGTGTAGCGAGGTTGTACAGATACAGCAGTAAACGGCCTACCGGACTGGCGGAATAATGGCAATAATGTAAAACCTCGGCCTGATTTGCGTAACGGTGTTTGGTGACATCCATACTGAATGCGGTCAATAGATCATAGAAAAGATCCAGTGGGAGAGCATGTTTTTTAATAACATCGTCCAACGCAATAAAAATGGGATGATCTGTTTTTCCGCTACGCTTGAGTGTGTCGAGGTGATCAACATAGGTGTTGAGCTGCGTCAGGCGTATGGCAGGCGAAGCATCACCTTCATCGGCAAAATCATCGGCAGTTCGGGCGAAGGCATAAATAACACTGATGGGTTCGCGTAGATGTTTGGGCAGAAAAATGGAAGCAACCGGAAAGTTTTCATAGTGTGACCGCGCCATCTGCATGCAATGCGCATAGGCATCCCGTAATGACATGGAGGGCGTGCTATTGCTCGGCATGGGGTGGTATCACTTCAACATTGCGTACACCTTTCTCGATCTGCTCGGGGATTTCCAGTGACTTGGGGGCGCTGATGCCGAGTTCGGTAAATTTGCGTGCGCCAGGAATAATTTGATGCTCAAAAGAGCCAACGGCTTTATTATAATGTTCCAGGCTGCCACCCAGACTCTTGCCAAGTTTGGCCAGGTGTTCTGAAAAGACGCACAGGCGTTTATGCAAGTCCACGCCCAAATCACGTATCTGTTCGGCATTCCTGGCAAGCGCCTGCTGTTGCCAGCCGAAGGCGACGGCACGCAGTAATGCGACAAAGCTGGTAGGTGTGGCCAGTATCACTTTTTGGCGTAGCGCATCTTCCAGCAAGGTACGGTCCATGTCGAGCGCGGCGCTCAGGAACTGGTCGCCGGGTATAAACATGACTACGAAGTCCGGGCTGTTATTGAATTGACTCCAGTAACTTCGTGCTGCAAGTTCACGCACACGATCACGTACCTTGCGTGCGTGGCGTGTCAGATGTGTATCACGTGCTGCATCATCCGATGCTTCTACGGCACTTAGGTAGGCGTCCAGTGGAGTTTTTGCATCAACAATAATTTCACGTCCACCGGGCATGCGTACGATCATGTCGGGACGTATTGCACCCTCGGCAGTATTCGTGTGCTCCTGTTCGTAAAAATCACAATACTCTACCATCCCTGCTAATTCGGCCAGTCGTTTAAGTGTCATTTCACCCCATTGGCCACGTACTTCAGGGCGACGTAATGCCTGTACCAGATTACGTGTTTCGCTGTGCAGGATTTGTTGTGTTTGTGTCATGCTCTCCAGATGCTTGGTGATGGAGCCATAGGCTTCTTTGCGTTCATTTTCGATCTGGCGAAACTGTTGCTCGGTTTTTTGCAGGGTGTCCCTGATGGGACGTAGCAGACTTTCAATGGACTTTTCTTTTTGTTCCAGGTCACCTTGTGCCTTGATCTGGAATTGCTTCAGGTTTTCCTGGGCGAGTTTCAGAAATTCTTCGGAGTTGCTTTTAAGTGCCTGGCTGGAAGCGACGGAAAAGCTTTGCATCATTTGTGTGCGGGCATGCTCAAGCGCTTGGGCGCTGGTATGTTCAAGAGCAGTTAATTTTTCCTGGGCGACACGCCGCTCTAGTTCCAGTGTGGTGTTTAATTCCGTGTTTTTCCGGGTAATTTCCAGGAATTGCCGTTGCGCGCGTTGATGTGCCACCAGCCAGCCCAGGGCGGCGGCAAGTACAGCAACAATAACTAATGCAAGAAATAGCAGTGGTTCGGACATGATTATTCCAAAAAAAGAGATTTGCCCACGGGATTATACGGAACGTGCTGCAAGCCACTCCAGAATTTCCAGCGGATGTTCAATCAGGGCATCGGCATTCCACAAATACGGTTGGTCAGTGGCGTCAATGTAACCAAATAATGCGGCCAGGGTATACATGCCGGCATTTTTCCCGGCGTCGATGTCGCGTTGTGCGTCACCAATGTATAGACAGTGATGACCCTGGCTATTGGTTTTTTGGCAGGCATACAGCATCGGTGCCGGGTGTGGTTTTCGTTCCGGCGTAGTATCACCGCTCACGATACATGCGGCACGTTGTGTCAAACCGAGCTGGTCAAGGAGCGGTTCAGTCAGCCAGGCAGGTTTGTTGGTGACGACACCCCATTTCATGCCATGTTGCTCAAGATGTTGTAATACTTCATCCATGCCGGGAAATAAACGGGTTTCGCGGGTTAAATGGCCGCGATAAATTTCTAAAAAACGGTTGCGTAACGCTGTAAAGCGTTCGCTGTGCGGCTCATCCACTACCAATTGCACTAATGCAGTCGCGCCGTGCGATACGCGGGGGCGAATCCGGGCAAAAGGCAATGCAGGCAGGCCGATTTCTTCCCGTACAGTGTTCACTGCAAAGGCCATGTCAGGCGCGGTGTCTGCCAGGGTGCCATCCAGGTCGAACAGCACCGTGCGTATTGAATTCTTCATGCGAGCGTCATGCGGACGTGTGTTCCTGTGTGCACCAGACCAGATAATTTACGTCGACATCGTTGCCCAGTGAATAGGTCCGGGTCAGTGGACTATAGGTCATGCCGGTTAAGTCGCGCACATCCAGTCCTGCTGGGCGCGCCCAGTTAGCCAGCTCGGAAGGCCGTATGAATTTGCCGTAATCGTGGGTGCCTTTGGGTAGCATGTTCAGTAGATATTCCGCACCGATAATGGCCAGCAGGTAAGCTTTGGGGGTGCGGTTCAGCGTGGAAAAAAATACCTGTCCACCGGGCTTGACCAAGCGCGCGCATGCGGCGATGACAGAAGCGGGGTCTGGTACGTGTTCCAGCATTTCCATGCAGGTGACAATATCAAACGCGGCAGGCTGCTGGTCGGCCAATGCTTCGGCGGTGATTTGCCGGTAATCGACTTCAGCGCCTGATTCCAGCAGATGTAAGCGTGCTACCGAAAGCGGTGCTGCACCGGCATCTATACCCACTACCGAGGCACCGCGTAGCGCCATGCTTTCAGCGAGAATGCCACCGCCGCAGCCCACATCGACGACACGTTTGCCTGCCAGAGGTGCGCGACTGTCAATATAGTGCAGGCGTAATGGATTAATATCATGCAGTGGCTTGAATTCACTGTGCGGGTCCCACCAGCGTGAGGACAGTGCCTCGAACTTGGCAACCTCGCGGGGATCAATGTTTTGTGCGGTTTGGTTCATAGTACGCTGAGTCGTTCGTTCCACGAAATGACAGAATTAAGGTAAGTATTTTACTGAAACACACTACTAGGATAGCACGGGGCTGGCTGGTTTTCACTCGCCAAGATAGGCATGGCGTACTTGCGGGTTGGTTGACAGGTTGCGGGCGGTGTCGTGCAAGGTAATCAGGCCGCTTTCCATGACGTAGCCTCGGTGGCTGATTTCCAGCGCCAGTTTGGCGTTTTGTTCCACTAATAAAATGGTCATGCCTTGTTGAGCGATATGTTGAATAATTTCAAAGATCTTGCTGACCATTAAGGGCGCCAGGCCCATGCTGGGTTCATCAAGTAACAGTAATTTCGGCTTGGCCAGCATCGCCCGGCCCAAGGCGAGCATTTGTTGTTCACCCCCCGACAGGGTTCCCGCTTTTTGTTGGCGCCGTTCATGCAGGCGCGGAAACAAGCTGTATATGTGGTCGGTTTCATGTCTGATAGTGGCGGTGTCATGCCGCGTGTAAGCGCCCATGGCAAGGTTTTCTGCAACACTCAAACGACTAAAGATGCCACGTCCCTCGGGCACCAATACCATGCCGCGTTGCACGATTTCATGGGTAGGACGATGGGTAATGATCTGCTGATGGTAGTGAATGGAACCTTGCGCGACAGGTACCAGGCCGCATAATGCTTTAAGTGTGGTGGTTTTGCCAGCACCATTGGCACCAATCAGACATACCAGTTCACCTTGCGCAATGTTGAAGTCAATGCCCTTGACCGCGTGTACCCCGCCATAGGTCACGACCAGATTTTTTGCTTCCAGTAGCATGCTCACGCGATGTTGCCACCCAGGTAAGCTTCGATGACGCATGGATTCCGCTGTACATCGGCGGGTACGCCCTCGGCAATTTTTTTCCCATAATCAAGTACGGCAACACGATGGCATAAACTCATCACCAGTTTTACATCATGTTCGATCAATAGCAGGGTTAAGCCCAGTTCATCTCGCAGGCGTTGTAATAATTTTTGCAACACTACGCGCTCACGGGGATTCATTCCGGCGGCGGGTTCATCCAATGCCAGCAGTTGCGGATCCGTTGCCAGAGCGCGTGCGATTTCCAGGCGGCGTTGATCACCATAAGAAAGATGCTTGGCGACCGCATGGGCGTGGGCCGCAATACCCACTACGTCGAGTAATTCATGGGCACGTTTGCGCATGGCAGCTTCCTCGGCGCGCACCGCAGGTGTGCGTAACACGGCGCCAATCACGCCAGCATGAGTACGTGTGTGCCGCCCTACCATGACATTTTCAAGCACCGTCATATTGGCGAACAGTCGAATATTCTGAAAAGTACGCGCCAAACCCAGTTTTACAACGGCATGAGGTTTCAGTCCGTGCAACGTGTGGTTATTGAATACAATGTTGCCTGAAGAGGCGTTATACAGACCGGTGAGCACGTTAAACATGGTGGTTTTACCTGCCCCATTGGGACCGATCAAACCGAATATTTCGTGGCGGTGAATGTTCAATGACACATCGCTGAGCGCACTTAAGCCACCAAAATTCTTCGTAATATTGTGGGCGCTTAGCAAGGTAGGGGGTAAGGTGGCGATCATGAGGGTAAATATATAGCAAGGTGATCATAAATGCCACTACGGGAAAACTTACCTTGGTTAGAGAGTCCCTCTGATAATAAAAGATTGATTTTAACGAAGCAGGACATGGGGATTATGCCGGTAGCGGCGTGCGATTTGTCTGAATGTTCATAGCTATGGTTGATTTCCTACGCTCGATAGGTTTCTAAGTCTCCACGTCTGATAGCTCACGTGAGCGTTGGGGTGATGGCCATAACCCCGCAGGGCGGAAAATCATCATGATAATAAGCGCCAGGCCAAATAATAACAGGCGCAGATCCGCCGGATCGACAATGACGGATCCAAACAGATAACGCTGCAAGTCACCCATGTAGCGCAAGGCTTCGGGCAGCACTGTCAGCAGCACAGCACCCAGAATCACCCCCGGGATGTGCCCCATGCCACCCAGCACAATCATGCACAGAATCATTATTGACTCAAGCAGGTTGAAGCTTTCGGGGCTGACGAATCCTTGCAGGCCCGCAAACAGGCCGCCGCTGACACCGCCAAATGAGGCGCCCATGGCAAAGGCAAGCAATTTGATGTTGCGTGTGTTGATGCCCATGGCTTCGGCGGCGACTTCATCTTCGCGAATAGCAACCCAGGCGCGGCCGATGCGTGAATTTTGCAGGCGCATGGAGATGAAAATGATCAGCAGGGTCAGAAGAAGAAACAGGTAATAGATATTGTAGGTGCTGGGTAGGGTGATGCCCGCGATAGTATGAGCCTGATTCAGCGATATACCGCCAATGTGAAAAGGATCAATCAGGTTGATACCTTGCGGGCCATTGGTAATGTTGACCGGTGTATTGAGATTGTTGAGGAAGATGCGAATAATTTCCCCGAAACCCAGCGTCACGATCGCCAGATAATCGCCGCGTAAACGCAACGTGGGCGTACCCAGCAATATACCAAACAGACCGGCGACCAGTGCACCAATGGGTAAAATAATCCAGAAGGGTAAATGCAGACCGAAGTGTGGGGAAGCGAGCAGGGCATAGCAATACGCGCCTACGGCGTAAAAGGCTACGTATCCGAGATCCAGCAGTCCCGCATATCCCACTACAATATTCAGTCCGAGCGCCAGCATGATATACAGCAGCGTGAAATTCAGTACGCGTACCCAGCTGCGACCAAGGCCGAGCTCAACCAGAAAGGGTAATGCAGCCAGTAATGCACCGACTACTACGAAGGCAATCCACGCAGCGCGGCGGTCGTGCTTGAAGGCAGTCCAGCGTGCTAGGAAAGGACTATTCTTTGAGAACAATTGGCTCATACGGAGGCGGCTAGGCCCGCTCTACCACACGTTCACCCAGTAACCCGGAGGGACGAAACACCAGTACTATAATCAGTACCAGAAATGCAAACACATCCTGGTAGTGGCTGCCAAGAAAGCCGCCGGTAAGGTCGCCGATATAACCCGCTCCCAGGCTTTCGATAACACCTAATAACAGGCCGCCGAGCATCGCGCCGGCAATGTTCCCGATCCCGCCCAGTACTGCCGCGCAAAAGGCTTTCAAGCCCAGCAGAAAACCCATGTAGTAATGTGCCAAACCATAATACGCACCGACCATCACACCTGCGATGGCCGCGAGTGCGGAACCCAGAATGAATGTGATGGCGATAATGTTGTTAACATTGACACCCATCAAGCTTGCGGATTGGGGTGATTGCGCAGTGGCGCGCATGGCGCGACCGAAACGGGTTTTGTGCACCAGTGCCACGAGTCCCGCCATCAGGAGCCCGGAGAAAATAAAAATGAAGATTTGCAGGTTGGAGATGGTGGCGCCCAGGATTTCGTAACGTTGTATGGGAATAATCGCTGGAAACGAAATATATTGCCGTCCCCAGATCAGCATGGCGACATTTTGCAGCACAATGGAGACGCCAATGGCGGTGATGAGTGGTGCAAGACGCGGTGCGTGGCGCAGTGGGCGATAGGCAACACGTTCGATAAGAAAGCCCAGCGCCATACATGCAGGAATGGCGGTGAGTACGCCCATGAAGACAATCATGACGCCCGGCAGATCAAGCGAGCTGCCGATCAGCAGGTTGATCACCGCCAGGCTTACCATGGCGCCTATCATGGTAATTTCGCCATGTGCAAAATTGATTAATTCGAGAATGCCATACACCATGGTATAACCCAGGGCGACAAGGGCGTAGATACTACCGAGAACCAGGCCATTGATTAATTGCTGAAGAAAAATGTCCAATATGGCGTGCTCTCAGGGTTTGGTTTCAAGCGTTTCAAGGACTTCCCATTGGCCGTTTTTAACCTGATAGAGCGTGATCATTCCACCTTTCAAATCACCTTTTTCATCAAAATTGATCTTTGCTGTGACACCATCATGGGTAATGCCTGCCAGTTTAGGCAGATACTTTGCAGGTTCAACAGAATCGGCCTGCTGCATGGCCGAGATCATGACGTTGACTGCATCATAGCAATACGGAGCATAGAGCTGAATCTGGCCGTATTTGGGGGTAAAGCGCGCGCCAAATTCCTCGCCTCCCGGCATTTTTGCCAAGGGGACGCCGGGCAGTGAACTGTAGGCACCTTCTGCATCAGCGCCTGCAAGTTTGATAAATTCCGGTGTGCTGCCACCATCGCCGGTGAGGAAACGGGTGGTTAGTCCCAATCCGCGTACCTGCTTCATCATGGGGCCCCCCTGAGCATCCATGCCACCATAAAACAGCACGTCAGGTTTGACGGATTTGATTTTTGTCAGAATGGACATGAAATCAGTCGCTTTATCGGTCGTAAATTCGTGCGCTACAATTTGCGCGCCCGCTTCCGTGACCGCTTTTTTAAACTCATCTGCCAGACCCTGGCCGTAGGCGGTGCGGTCATCAATAATGGCAATTTTTTTGCCGCCCAGTTGATGTGTTGCGTAATAACCCAGCACTTTACCCTGTTGCGCATCGTTGGCCATGACACGAAAGGCTGTCTTGAAACCTTGAGAGGTATAGGTCACATTGGTGGCCGCAGGAGAGATTTGCACAATACCGGCATCAGAGTAAATCTTGGAAGAGGGAATGGTCGTGCCGGAATTGAGATGCCCAATCACCCCCTTGACCTGTTGATCCACGAATTTCTGGGCGACCACTGTTCCCAGGCGTGGGTCAGCCTGATCATCTTCGCTGATGAGCTCAAAGCGGATTTTCTTGCCGCCTATGATCAGACCTTTGGCGTTGGCTTCTTCAATGGCCATTTTAGTGCCATTTTCATTATCTTTGCCGAGATGCGACTGGGGACCGGTCAGTGGTGCGGCCGCACCTATTTTCACTACTTCTTCAGCAGTGGTGGTGTGAGTGGCTGTATCGGCGCTTTCCTGTTTGCCGCATGCGCTCAATGCCAAGCATAGAAGGGGTATAATACCTATTGTAATATTGGAATATTTCACGATGGTCACCCTTGCGACTATTATTGGTAATGAGATAAAAACGGGCATTATATATAAATGATTATGTTAATGCCACGAAACAACGGGTTATTCAGTTTTTTTATTGACGGAGCAGGTATTTATTCCCAGTAGGGAGTAAGGAGGGCACCATCCCATCAGGCCCGTGGCAATGGGCAATAAACCTACCCATCCCCACGGCGTTTGCGGGCCGATAAATACCAGGCTGATCAAGCCCAGGCCTGCGACAATCCGTACGACGCGCTCTGTTGAGCCTACATTTTTCTGCATGATGATTCTCCTTTGGGTTGTCCGGTGTTGCTGTATGTGTTTTAGCAGCCCGCCAAAAAATCTTCCGCCAGTTTTGCGCGCATCTCATAGGCGTGCCGCGCAATTTTTACATCCTCCAGAAAGTACGGCAGCTCCTGTAGTGTTAATGCTTGTGGGCCATCAACCAGTGCCTTGGTGGGGGCGGGGTGGAAATCCACCAGCACCATATTGGCTCCTGCCATAATGCCCTGCGCGGTGACATGCATGATGTCCAGAATCTTGTCTGGTGCCCGTTCGCGGGTGCCGACAGAGTGTGAGGGATCAATGCACACCGGCATGCGGGTCAGGCGTTTAATTGCCGGGACGTGAGAAAAATCCACAAAATTGCGATGGGGGTCACCCATGTTGGTTTTCATGCCGCGCAGACCGAACACCACATTACGGTTGCCCTCGCTCGCCAGATATTCGGCGGCGTTGAGTGATTCTTCCAGTGTAATGCCAAAACCACGTTTTAGCAGTACTGGAAACTCCAGTTGTCGGCCAACGATTTTTAACAACTCAAAATTCTGGGTGTTACGCGTGCCGATCTGCAACATAACGCCGGTAGGATTCCCCGTATGTTGCAACGCCTCACGAATTTCATTGACATGGGATTCGTGTGTTACTTCCATGGCAATGACCTTGATGCCGTATTTACCGGCGAGTTCGAAAACATAGGGTAAGCATGTCTTGCCGTGCCCTTGAAATGAGTAAGGGTTGGTGCGTGGTTTGTAGGCGCCCATTCGTGTACATACCTGGCCGTTATCACGCAACGCCTGCATCATCAGCTCAACGTGCTGTGGTGTGTCTACGGCGCACAGGCCGGCAAAAACATGCAGCGTATCCTGACCAAACCGTACACCGTTATAGTCAAAATGTGTGGCGCGGCCATCGTCTTTGTGCCGACCTAAAATCCGGTATTCCTCGGAGACGCGTACCACGCGTTCTACGCCCGGCAGGGTTTGTATTTCTTCCTTGGACAGGGGTGCGGTATTACCAATCAGGTAAAGCTCGGTCAGAACTTGTTGCGTCCCTGTTTCCTCATGCAGCCTTGTGTGGATGTTCGGCAGATGCGCAAGATAACCCATGAGGTTTGTGTAGTCGGCGCCATGCTTGTCGATGTTGGGCTTAAGTATGATTATCATCGCTTATTTCCCGATCAGGCTCTAAAGTGCTTAAAAAGCCATAATTTTACTGGATTTTTATTTTTTATCAAATGGTTAATGTTTTTAATTGGAAAGAAATATCTTGATGACTATTTCCCGGAGCTGGCTTTGGGAGGCGGTGCTTGGCCGGGCAATGCAACGCCTTCTTTTTTGAAGGCCGCTTTAATGCGCTGCTCTATATCAGGGCCAAGGCTTTGGGCCAGCTTTCTGGCTTCCAGCATGCCTTCACTCATGACTTGCGACATCTCGCCAATGGTTTTCTTGCCAACGGGGCTTTGATAAAAAACCAGTATTTCCTTGAGTTCGGCATGGGTAAAGTGTTTGTGGTAACTGTCCACGGCTTTTTCCATGAGGCCACCGGGGGTGTTTATTTTTTCCTTGAAGAGGGCCGTAAGGTCTTTGTCAAGGGTGGCATAAAGGCGGTTGGGGATGTCGGGGCGTGTCTGTTGCAGGCCGCTTGCCAAGTTTTGTGTAATAGCGCCCGCAATCTGGGCAGGAATATTGTCGCTGCCGGTAATACCCATCAACTTGAGAATGTCGCTTTTTTTGCTACTGGTCAATTCATCGGCATGTACGTGCAGGGATATCACGGCAAGCAAAAAAATGGATAAACTGCGAATAAACATAAGTGCCTCATTTTTTGGGGGAAATTGATGTCGTAGACACCATGCAGCGGGTGCGGGAACAGGTTAAGTGTGTTGTATGTGAAGAAAATTGTCAATAAACTCAATTTTATGGAATACACTGGTTACTACGTATTATCCATTCATTCGACAGGATTAAGGAGCGAATATTATGCTGCAATCTCATAATTATGGTTTTGGCAGGATTGTGAATCTGAGTGTGGAGCAGGCCGAAGCACGCGTGACAGAAACGCTCAAGAGCAAGGGGTTTGGTATACTCACGCGTATTGATGTGGCGGCGACACTGAAACAAAAGCTGAATACGGATATGCTGCCGTACGTGATTTTGGGGGCGTGCAATCCATCGCTGGCACATCAGGTGATTACGGCGGAACCCGAGGTTGGCTTATTGTTGCCCTGCAACGTCATTGTTTATCAGGATGCTAATCAGCAGGTGCATATTTCGGCCATGGATCCCGAACCCGTGATGAGCATGATTGATAATGCCCAGGTAGTGCCGATTGCCCGACAGGTGCGTGGTTTGTTACAGGAGGCTTTGGAAGCCGTCTGAGGCGGCGGTTCCGACTGTCGATTATCCCGCCGCCCTGATTGTCAGAGAGTCTGGTTGCGGGCGGCTTGTTCGATCTGCAAAATCTTGCAAAATCAAGTATATTATCTGCTGTTCATATGTTGTCGGTTGCCATACTTGATGTGATATAGGCATGGTTTACACCTTCCCGATTCTTCGGGCATGTTCTAGTACAGAGAGTGTTCGAAAAAGGGCATTGCCTATTCAGATTCTGGGCTCAGGTCTTGTGTTAGTGTTAAGGAACAATTCAGGTGTTTGAAATTATCAAGGCGGGAGGATGGGTCATGGTACCCATTCTACTCTGCTCAGTCATTGCAGTAGCGATTATCGGTGAGCGGTTGTGGGCGTTACAGCGTAAAAAAATATGCCCGCAACATCTGGTACCGCAAGTCTGGCAGGGCGTAAAAAATAATCAGATGGATAGTGTGCATATTGCGGCATTGATGAAAGATTCCCCGCTGGGGCGAATTCTTGCGGCAGGGCTGATTCACCGTCATCATGATCGTGCAGTGATGAAGGAAAATATCGAAGATGTTGGGCGACATGTCGTGCTTGACCTGGAGCGTTACCTTAATACGCTGGGCACGATTGCTGCGGTATCGCCTCTGCTGGGGTTGCTGGGAACCGTGACGGGCATCATTCGTTCATTCAATGTTATTTCGGGCACACAGGGTATGGGCAACCCGGCGCTGTTGGCGGGGGGGATTTCCGAGGCATTGGTTACCACGGCCGCCGGAATGATCGTGGCAATTCCCAGTCTGATCTGTTATCGCTATTTCCGTGGCCGTGTTGATGAACTGGTTGTATCCATGGAGCAGGAGGCGCTCAAGCTGGTTGAAATGTTGCACGGTGACCGCGACAAAGAGTCATTGACCGCAGAGAAAAAACGCGCGTGAACTTTTGCAGTAAACGCAGGGAAGAGCTTGAAATCAGTTTGACGCCGCTGGTGGATGTGGTATTGCTGCTGGTGGTGTTTTTTATGTTGTCGACAACCTTTAACAAGGAGTCGGCGATTACCGTTGATTTACCGGAGGCTTCACCCGAAATACGCGATGCACAGAAAAAAACATTAGAAATTACCATTGACGCACGCGGTGACTTTTATATTAATCAGGAACGGGTAGTGAATACCCAGATTGATACTCTGAAACGTGCCTTGGGTGCGGCAGCAGGTGAATCGCGTGATATGCCATTACTGATCAGTGCTGATGCAAAGACCCCACATCAGGCCGTCGTGACAGCGATGGATGCTGCCGGACAGCTCGGGTTTGTGCATTTATCACTGGCCACCAAAAACACCAAGGTGGCACGTTAAGATGGACGCGCATCAACCGCCAAAAGTACCCGCCAACAGTGCCGGGATGGTTTACCGCCGCCTGTTGAAATATACCACGCCCTACTGGAAGCGCTTTACGGTTGCGGTCATTGCCATGGTGTTTTTTGCTGCCACTGATACCGGTTTTGCAGCGTTGATGCAACCCATGCTGGATGGTAGTTTTGTCAAAAAAGACCCTGCCACCATCAGCTTGATTCCACTGATGATTATTGGTCTGTTCCTGGTGCGTGGTGTTGCCGGGTTTCTGTCTTCTTATGGAATGGCCTGGGTCGGTCGGCAAATTATTAATGATATGCGACGTCAGATGTTTAACCATCTGTTGCGGCTGCCCGCACCATTTTATGACGCCAATCCTTCCGGGCAATTGATTTCAAAGTTGATCTACGATGTAGAGCAAGTGTCACAGGCATCTACCAACGCCATCACCATCATTATCCGCGATACGTTGACCATTATTGGTCTGTTGGCCTGGATGTTTTATCTGAACTGGAAGTTGGCACTGATCTTTCTGGTGATTGGGCCATTTATTGCCGTGCTGGTTATGTATGTGAACAAGCGTTTTCGTCGTATTAGTGCAGGTATTCAAAATAGTATGGGTGGTGTAACGCAGGCCGTTGAAGATGTGATTCAAGGACAGCGCGTTATCAAGATTTTTGGTGGTCAAAAATATGAAGCTGACCACTTTGAAGAAATTAATGAACAAAATCGCAAGCAGAATATGAAGATGACCGCAACACGTGAAGCAAGCGTGCCATTTATTCAGTTTCTTGCAGCATGCGCGTTGGCAGGCATTGTTTTTATGGCGACCCTCGACTCGATGTTGACGACCATTACCGTGGGTACCTTCATGTCATTCATTGTGGCGTTGATGATGTTGTTGGCGCCTATTAAACGCCTTACTACCGTCCATTCTTCCATTCAGCGCGGTATTGTGGCTTCTGAAAGCATTTTTGAATTGCTGGATCGTGATCTTGAAAAGGATACAGGTACCTTGCCCATGGCGCGCGCGCGCGGTGCCATCGAGTTCAGTAATGTTTCATTTTCCTATGATCAGGTGAAGGGCCGGGTGCTGGAAAATATCAATTTCAAGGCAGAGCCGGGCCAGACCATTGCATTTGTGGGTCGTTCCGGGAGTGGCAAATCCACCCTGGTGAGCCTGTTGCCGCGTTTTTATGATGTGCAGATGGGGTGCATTCGTATCGATGGGCATGATATTCGTGAGATCGCGCTGGATGATCTGCGTAATCAGGTAGCATTGGTTGGGCAGGATGTTACTCTGTTTAATGACACGATTGCCAACAATATTGCCTATGGATCCTTGCATAAGGTCACCCAGGATGACATCGTGCACGCTGCTGAATCCGCTCATGCCATGGAGTTCATTCTTCAGTTGCCGGAAGGTTTGCAGACCATGATTGGTGAAAAGGGTGTATTGCTGTCAGGCGGACAACGACAGCGTCTGGCGATCGCGCGCGCGCTGTTGAAAAATGCGCCGGTATTGATTCTGGATGAGGCCACGGCATCGTTGGACACCGAGTCAGAGCGATATATACAGGCTGCACTGGCGCAATTGGTTCGTGATCGTACTACGCTGGTCATTGCGCACCGCTTGTCTACCATCGAGCGGGCAGACATGATTATGGTGTTGCATCAAGGCAGAGTGGTGGAGCAAGGCAGACATGCTGAGTTGTTGGCGCGAGGTGGTCATTATGCCACGTTACACCGCATGCAATTCACGTCGCCTGAGTCCCAAACCTCGCGTGAAAACGTTGTGTGAGCAGGCTGTCTGATACCGGATCGGGTGAAACGGCGCCCGGCCATGAAAATGTGAAACGGGCATGCGTCGCCTAGATCATTATTGGTATCATAAAAACCTGCTGAGCAGGTTGCTGGTTCCGGTGTCCTGGTTATTTTGCCTGGTCAGCATGGTGCGGCGCAAGGCATACCAGGTGGGTTTGCTTAAAGTTACCCGGTTGCCTGTGCCCGTGATTATTGTTGGTAACATTAGTGTGGGTGGTACGGGTAAAACACCGCTGGTCGTGTGGCTGGTGCATTTTCTAAAACAGGCCGGTTATACACCGGCCGTTGTCAGTCGTGGTTACGGTGGCAAGGCCGGGCAATGGCCGCAGCGTGTCACGCCGGACGGAGATGCGAGGCGGGTGGGCGATGAAGCGTTGTTGCTGGCGCAGCGATGTCACTGCCCCATGGCGGTTGCACCTGACCGTGTTGCTGCCGCACACAGTGTATTGAAAAATAATGAGTGCGACGTGATTGTTTGTGATGATGGTTTGCAGCATTACGCCCTGGCACGGGATATCGAAATTGCCGTGATCGACGGTGTGCGGCGTTTTGGTAATGGACATTGCTTGCCCGCAGGCCCGTTACGTGAACCACAAAGTCGTCTGGAGAGTGTGGATTTTGTAGTAGTGAATGATACTGAATACGCCGCACATGGATGTGGCGGTTCCTGGGCATCACTGCGCTCACCGCACTTGGGCATCCTGCCCGGCGCCAGTGTCGCGAAAGGCACGATGCCGGAAGCGTCCGCCACACATGGTCAATTTTCCATGCGATTGTGCGGTAGTGTATTTCATCATGTGGGCAATGACGACAAAATATGTGATGCCAGTGCTTTTCATGGGCAGGTTGTTCATGCTATTGCGGGTATTGGCCATCCCGCACGTTTTTTTGAGCATCTGAAAAAGTTAGGCGTGGACATTATAGAGCATGCTTTTCCCGATCATCATGTATTTACGGCGCAGGATTTACAGTTTGATGATGGTTACATAGTGGTTATGACAGAAAAGGATGCCGTAAAATGCCGTCGCTTTGCGGGTGAAAATCATTGGTATATTCCCGTTGATGCACAGTTGAGTCCTGAATTTGGCGAGCGTTTTCTTGAGCAATTAAAAATGAGGAAAGAGAGTAATGGATAGGAAGTTACTTGATATTCTGGTGTGCCCGATCTGCAAAGGGCCTCTGATCTATAAAAAATCAGCGTCTGAATTGATTTGCAGGCCGGATCGGTTGGCGTATCCCATCCGTGATGAAATACCGGTTATGCTTGAAGATGAGGCGCGTCATGTGAGTGCTGAGGAAGAAATCTAGGTGATTTTTTGTGTCATCATCCCTGCGCGTTATGCCTCCAGCCGTTTGCCTGGCAAACCATTGCAGGATATTGCCGGTAAGCCAATGATTCAGCATGTCTACGAGCGTGCGGTACAAAGTGGTGCAAATGACGTGGTGATCGCGACGGATGATGAACGCATTCGCCAGGTGGCGGATGGTTTTGGTGCGCAGGTATGCATGACGGCGGTGCACCACCCTACGGGCACCGATCGTCTGGCGGAAGTGGTACGGCTTAGGGGTTATACGGATCAACACATTATCGTTAATCTGCAGGGTGATGAACCGCTCATGCCACCGGTACTGCTTCGACAGGTTGCTGAAAACTTACAGTTACGTCCACACGCCAGCGCGGCGACGTTGTGTGAACGTATCACCTCGTCAGGTGAGTTGTTTGATCCGCATTTGGTAAAAGTCATTATGGATAAACAGGGTTATGCCCTGTATTTCAGTCGTGCGGCAATACCGTGGGATCGTGATGCCTTTATAGAAACAACCGGGGCATTGCCCGAGCGTTCGGAGCATTATCGGCATATTGGTCTGTATGCATATCGTGCCGGTTTTTTGCAGGATTATGTGCAATGGCCGTCGTGTGTCATTGAGCAAACCGAATCATTGGAACAATTGCGCATATTATGGAATGGACACAAACTACACGTTGCTGAAGCATTGGAAAAGCCAGGTATCGGTGTTGATACACCGGATGATTTGGCGCGGGTGAGGCATCTCCTGGAGCGCGAAACCTGAAACGGCGTTTCACCGCAGAGGCCGCAGAGAGTGCAGAAGGGAAATCGGGTATTAGAGAGTTGTGCCGAGTCACCCGTTGGGTGAAGCTGCGCGTTACAATAACCGCCTGAGTTTCTTTGCGTTCCCCGCGCCCGCGGTGGCGTAATAGCTTTTTTTAGGATAAAGACATGAATTATGCTCAAATTGTGTGGCGACTGTTTGGTTCTAAAAAAGTGGATCTGCAAAATCTCTCTGAGTTAAATAATAAACGTGCATTGGAGCAAAAAATGGTACGTGTTCTTTTCGTTTGTATGGGCAATATTTGTCGTTCTCCTACTGCTGAAGGCGTGTTTCGGTCGCTGCTGGAACAGCATGCACTGGATGAGAGGGTGGGGGTTGATTCGGCGGGCACGCACGCCTACCACCTTGGACATGGTCCTGATCGACGTTCTCAGGCGGCTGCCTTGCGTCGTGGCGTGGATCTGAGTGCGCAGCGCGCGCGTCGTGTTGAGGTGGCTGATTTTGAGGTGTTCGAATATGTGCTGGCAATGGATGAAGAAAATATCGCCGCCTTGCATGAGATTTGCCCGCCTGAATATCGGCACAAAGTCCAGTTGCTACTTGAATATGCTGCTCACTTGAATGTCAGGGAGGTTCCTGATCCTTACTATGGCGGGCTGAATGGCTTTGAGCGTGTACTGGATTTGATTGAGGCGGGTGCACAGGGGCTGGTTGAAGACATCAAGCGAAAATACAAACAAACCTGACATCTTGTTATGGCAAATCCTGATGAAACGGGCGGCATATGAGCCGCCCGTTTACATATCCTCCTGGTATTATCTGATTATTCCGCGTTTGATGAGTCCTTGACGGTAGCCACCGTCGCAGTTTCATTCGCAATGTTAGAGCGCGGTGCAACCGGTGCATCGTTCACGGGGCGAATGGTTTCTGCATGGTGTTCTGTTATGGGTGTCGTGCTGGCAGCGGTGGTCGTGGCAGCCGCGACAGGCGCTGCTTCAGGGCGTGGCCGGTAAGGATTGCTGCGTGGCGGATAGGGTGGTAATCCGCCTTCCGGCTTTTCCGGGCTGGAAACCGGGCCAGCACTTTCGTCATGCCGAGGGGACGGCGCCACCGGGGTTGCGGTCGGACTGCTGGCTTGTTGAGGTGGCGTCACTGATTCTGGATGGGCTCCATCCTCACTGTGCGTGTCGCTGTGATCCTCGCTGGATGTATCGGACTGCCCTTCTTTTCTGCTGTCGCTGGGGCTGCGTCCATCTTTACGGCGACGACGTCCACCCCGCCGTCCACGTCGTCCACCGGGGCGTGAACCGGCAGGGCGTGGTGTCAACAACTCTGTGTCATCGGCAGGTGCCGTATCTTCACCTTCATCAAGCATGGTGGTCACGATAGGGCTGGCTTCTCCAATGAGGATGACATCTGCGGGCCTTGCCTGAGCGATAGGCTGAGGGAGTGGTGGGCGGAGTGGCAGGTTTTGCTGTTGCTCTTCTGCCGCCATGGCTAGACGTGGTGCCGCGGCCTTTGCAGGTGCCGCCCCATTTGTTTTGGGTGCGCGCTCCGCAGGCACCGGTTGGGCCCGTTTACGTTCTTCACCACCGGAGGCCGCGCGTGCATTTTCGGCCCCTCCCCTCGCTCCGCTCTCCCCATCACTGGTGGTCGTTGGGGTGCGTGGCTGTTTGTTGCGCGGGTTATTGTCACGTCGGCTCTTGTTTTGTCCCTGACGGTTAGACTGGGTGCGTGACGGTTCGCGTGGTGATTGCGAAGACTGTTTTTTGTGCTGTTCGGTGGAGCGTCGCGGTGCTACAGTTTCGGTTTCCGTGCTGGCTTGGGTCGTTGCAGCGGATTCGCTGTTCCCAAACAAATTCGCCCAGAGGCGTTTGATAAAGCCGCCTTCAGAGGCGCCGGAGTGGTGATTTGCAGAGGATATTGGCATGGGGGCGGGCGTCGTTGGCATGACACCTTTTACCGCCGGCTCTTCAGCGCTGATTTTTTTGGCGGTGGTATCACGCTCGGTCACGGCTTCCGGTGTGCTCATCAGCTGATAGCTGGCGGGCGCCACACCTTCACGTGACATTTCTGACACTTCATCAGCACGCAGACGCTTGACTTCATAATGGGGTGTGACAAATGCCGGGTTCGGAATCAGCATCACACGGGTACCGTGGCGAACTTCGGCAGCGCTGATGACGCTGCGTTTTTCATTCAGCAAAAAGCTTGCAACTTCCACGGGCACTTGTACGATGACTTGAGCGGTACGGTCTTTGGCGCCTTCTTCTTCGATAAGCCGCAAAATTGAGAGTGCAAGCGATTCCACGGTACGTATATGACCATGACCTTCACAGCGGGGGCATACCACTTCGCTGAATTCACCGAGCGATGGACGCAGACGTTGACGTGACATTTCCAGCAGGCCAAAGCGTGAAATGCGACCGATCTGGACACGTGCGCGATCCATCTTCAGTGCTTCTTTCATGCGATTTTCCACTTCGCGCTGATTGCGTGCAGGCGTCATGTCAATGAAATCAATAACCACCAGGCCGCCGAGGTCGCGCAGGCGTAACTGGCGGGCAATTTCGTCAGCCGCTTCCAGATTGGTGTTGAGTGCAGTTTCCTCAATGTCACTGCCTTTGGTGGCGCGTCCGGAGTTAATATCGATGGCAACCATCGCTTCGGTGTGATCAATCACAATGGCGCCGCCTGAAGGCAGGCGTACTTCGTGCTGAAAGGCGGTTTCGATCTGGCTTTCAATCTGATAACGTGAAAACAACGGCACACTATCCTGATAAAGTTTGATCTTGTTCAGGTTTTGCGGCATCACCTGCTGCATGAAATCACGGCCCTGCTGGAACACGGCCGGGTCATCAATCAGGATTTCGCCAATGTCCTGCCGGAAATAATCACGGATGGCACGAATGATAATATTGCTTTCCTGATAGATCAGGAACGGTGCCGCCTGTTCCCGTGAGGCTTCTTCAATGGCCGTCCACAGGCGTAACAGGTAGTCCAGATCCCATTGCAACTCCTCACTGCTTTTGCCAACACCCGCAGTACGCACGATCAGACCCATGCTATCGGGGATGGCCAGGTCTGCCATGATGTCACGCAACTCGCTGCGATCCTCACCTTCGATACGGCGTGATACACCACCGGCACGCGGGTTGTTGGGCATCAACACCAGATAGCGCCCGGCCAGACTGATAAACGTGGTCAGTGCGGCACCTTTATTGCCGCGCTCTTCCTTGTCGATCTGTACCATGACCTCCTGACCTTCACGCAGCACGTCTTTAATATTGACGCGACCGCCTTCAACAGTACGGGAAAAATAGGAGGGGGAGATTTCCTTCAATGGCAGGAAACCATGACGTTCCGATCCGTATTCTATAAATGCGGCTTCGAGGCTGGGCTCAATGCGGGTAATTTTGCCTTTGTATATATTGGATTTTTTTTGCTCTCTTGAAGGTGTTTCAATGTCCAGATCGTAAAGCTTTTGCCCATCAACCATCGCCACGCGTAATTCTTCTGATTGCGTGGCATTTATTAACATTCTTTTCATGTGTATCTCTCATGCTCAACCACGGCGTCACTGTATGGGGTGTATCGAACTAAGGCACATGCGGTGTGTTGCGGTTCCGTCGTATAACACGTTTTCGGATAACCGCCACGCAGCATTAATGCCCACGCACTGTCGGGAGAACGCATTTAGCGGAAGTACAGGGAGCCAGGGAGCGAGGCGAAGCATTCCCGATGATTTTTATCCCGGCGTTTATCTTCGGTGCACCAACAAGTGCATCATGCTGAAGAGGTAGCAGGACAGGGCAAAAAACCATTCATCAGGTTTTTTGCTTCAAAATCAACATATGGTATGGATGGTATGCAGTCCTTATGATGGTTCAAGGGCGCCATCCTTACCGACACAAGATTTCTCGCTCCAGGCGTGGATCTTGTGTTTGAGAATTACTTTTATAACGCTGTGGCGTATACTTCAATCTATAAATACGCATCAACCTGACAGTAGTCCGCCTGAAAATCAGTGCGGTTCGATCTGGGTTTGCGAGACATCTGTTAAGGCCGCAGGGGCGTACTGGCAAGTCACACGACATTTTTTTGGGATTACAATGCGTCAATCCCGTTTTTTTCGTGCCCCTGATAAAATCAGGGTATCTTCAAGTACGCTGCATCCTCGGTCAGGCCAGACTTCTACGCAGTACCCGTCACCCCATGTCATGGTGTGGGAGCATATTTTTTACCGCTCATTTACAAGGGTTGAGCGATATTAAACCCGTTGAAGACCTGACACTGTGCATCAGTCGTCTTCGTTGCTTGAAGCTAATCAACCCGTGTTTGATGCTGCCTGTATAGTCAAGGCGTTTTCGGCACCTTGTTCCTGATAGGGGCACGCACCTTAACGGGGCACTCTTACGTTACCCACCCCAAGTCTTAAAGCTGCTTTCGGCAGTCGACCGTATTTTCAGATGCGCCGCATTGAAAATATAATAAAAGCCGGGTAACTTATTGCTTTTATAGCCAAAAATAACCAACCTGATCAAGATTGGCACCCTGTAATAAGGGGTACACGTAATTAGAGCATACTATATCATGTTTATAAAGGGCATCAAGACATCTTAATAAACTGTTATTATTGCGAATATGTCATCCATTGAAACCAAAGCTCCACCCCCCCCCCGGGTACTCCAGGTTGATGCTTCTCATGAAGGTCAACGTATAGACAACTTTTTAATGGCCTCCCTCAAGGGGGTGCCTAGAAGCCACATTTATCGTGTGCTGCGTACGGGGGAGGTGCGGGTCAATAAAGGTCGTATTAAACCCACTTATCGTGTCCAGGAAGGGGATCTGGTGCGTATTCCACCGATTCATACGGCGGCGCCAGGGGCGGTGCCAAACCCCGGTACGCGAGTGTTGGATCTGATCGCCAATAGCGTTATTTATGAAGATAAAGGGCTGATTATTATAAACAAACCATCGGGGATCGCGGTGCACGGTGGCAGCGGTTTGAGCTATGGAGTGATTGAAGCACTGCGTCTTGCCCGGCCAGATGCACCCAATCTGGAGCTGGTGCATCGCCTTGACCGGGAAACGTCGGGCTGCCTGATGATTGCCAAAAAGCGTAGTGTGCTGCGGGGATTGCACGATCTATTACGGGGTGATGCAGACAGTGGCAAAGGGGTGGACAAGCGTTACCTGGCGCTGGTGCAAGGGCGTTGGGAGGGGGGACGGCGCACCGTGGAGGCCAGCCTGCTCAAAAATCAGCTAAGTTCAGGTGAGCGCATCGTGCGAGTGTCGGACACGGGTAAAGCCTCTACCAGTCTGTTTCAGCCCCAGGGTATGTATGCGCAGGCGAGCCTGGTGGAAGTGCGTCCCCTGACGGGGCGTACCCATCAGATTCGTGTGCATGCGGCGCATATCGCGCATCCGATTGCGGGCGACGATAAGTATGGTGATGAGGGCTTTAACAGGTACATGGCGACCCTGGGCCTGAAACGCCTGTTTTTGCATGCCCATTCACTTTCTTTTGAATTACCGGATACCGGGCAGCAGATCAGCGTTCGCGCACCCATGGATGATGAGTTAAAGGCGGTGCTGGAGCGCGTGTCACAGTGAGCACTTCATTCAAATTACTGGTATTTGACTGGGATGGCACCCTGATGGACTCCGAAGCACGTATCGTCACCAGTTTTAGTGCTGCCATGGTTGATGTGGGTGTAGTGCCACCACCGGATGCCGTGATTCGCGACATGATTGGCCTGGCCTTGCCACAGGCGATGCAGCGCTTGGTGCCGGGCGCCGATGCGGCCGTGCAACAGAGTTTAATGGATCGTTACCGCCATCATTATTTGTATGCGAACCAGATTCCTTCGCAATTATTTCCGGGTGCCGCCGATACTGTATATGCGTTGCGTGAGCAGGGGTACCTGCTGGCCGTGGCAACGGGTAAAGGGCGTCATGGGTTGAATCGGGTTCTGGAGGAGACCGGGTGTGTGGATTTATTTCATGCAACCCGCTGCGCTGACGAAACCTTCTCCAAGCCGCATCCTCAAATGATGCTGGAACTCATGGATGAGCTGGATGTTGATCCACGGGATACTCTGATGATCGGTGATACCGAGTATGATATGAACATGGCCCGGAATGCAGGGACAGCAGCACTGGCGGTAAGTTATGGCGTACACGCGCCCCAGCGTTTGTTACAATGCGGCGCACTGGCATGTATTGATAACGTTATCGAAATAAGGGCATGGTTGCGATTACACGCAGCCTCAGATTAGCATTTTTTAATTTATAAGCATGGTGCATTATTTATGTCCGACAATACCCAGGAATCCGGGGCGACTCCTTCCTCAGCGGCAACCAAGCCAGAAGATCAGTGGACGACGACACAGCCGTCACAGGCGCGCGAGGCCGCGGCTGCCACAAAGGGTGGCCCCGAGTGGGAGCGCGATGTTCTTAAAAAACTGGCATTTTCTGCCGTGGATGAACAGCGCCGCGCGCGTCGCTGGAGTATCTTTTTCAAATCGTTGATGTTCGTTTACCTGTTCACATTATTGTATCTTTACCTGCCGCCGTTGCAACACAGTGGCTTGAGTGGCGGCAAGAAACACACGGCGCTGATTGAGGTGAATGGCGCAATTGCAGCGGATTCCGAAGCCAGTGCTGACAGCATTATTACCAGCCTGCGTGATGCATTCAATGATGTTAATACCGCAGGGGTGATCATACGGATTAACAGTCCCGGAGGTAGCCCGGTGCAGGCAGGTTATATCAATGACGAAATCAAGCGCCTGCGCGGTCTGCATGCGGATATTCCCGTGTATGCCGTGATTACCGACATTTGCGCGTCAGGGGGGTACTACATTGCCGCGGCGGCAGACAAGATTTATGCTGACAAGGCCAGTCTGGTAGGCTCCATCGGCGTGATTATGGATGGTTTTGGTTTTGTGGATACCATGAAAAAACTGGGGGTGGAACGTCGCTTGTTAACGGCCGGTAGTCACAAGGGTTTTCTGGATCCATTTTCACCCGAAAAACCCGAGGAAGTCGCTCACGTTAAATCATTGCTGAATAATATTCACCAACAGTTCATCAACACGGTAAAAGAAGGACGTGGTGATCGCCTGAAGGAAGATAAAAACCTGTTCAGTGGTTATATATGGACAGGTGAACAAGGCGTGGAGCTGGGTCTGGTGGACGCACTGGGCAGTAGCAGCTATGTTGCCCGTGAAGTAATCGGCGCGGAAGATATTGTTGATTTCAGCCAGCATCCACCCTTGTTTCAGAGATTTGCCGACCGTCTGGGTTTGGCGATGGGTAAATCGGTGTCATCCATGTCAGCGGCAAGCTTGAAAAGCGCGCAGGATTTTGCCGGTAGCATTAAATAACAAACATGATTTCATGTGATTGGTAGCGGGCGATGTCAGGAAATACATTCGGAAAACTGTTTACGGTCACCTCCTTTGGTGAAAGCCATGGCCCGGCGCTGGGTTGCATTGTTGATGGCTGCCCGCCGGGCCTGGCGGTGAGTGAAGAAGATCTGCAGCGCGATCTGGATCGCCGGAAACCGGGTACTTCACGGCACACAACGCAGCGTCGTGAAGATGACTGTGTGCAAATCCTGTCTGGTGTATTTGAAGGGCGCACCACTGGCACGCCGATTGGTCTGGTGATACACAATACCGATCAGCGTTCCAAGGACTATGACAAGATCAAGGATCAGTTTCGTCCGGGCCATGCGGATTACACCTATCAGCAGAAATATGGTTTTCGTGATTATCGTGGTGGTGGGCGTTCTTCAGCACGGGAAACCGCAATGCGCGTGGCGGCAGGCGGCATCGCCAAAAAATATCTGGCGGAACACCATGGCATTGTTATTCGCGGTTATTTGTCCCAGCTTGGGCCCATCAAGACGGAATCTTTTGACTGGGATGAGGTAGATAATAACCCGTTCTTTTGTCCTGACGCTGCCAAAGTGGCGGAAATGGAAGCCTATATGGATGCGTTGCGCAAAGAAGGCAACTCGATTGGTGCGCGTATTAATGTGGTTGCCAGTGGTGTGCCACCCGGCTGGGGCGAACCGATTTTTGATCGTCTTGATGCCGATATTGCCCATGCATTAATGAGCATTAATGCTGTTAAGGGCGTAGAAATCGGTGCCGGGTTTGCCAGCATTGAGCAGAAAGGCACGCAGCATCGCGATGAAATCATGCCGCAAGGTTTTTTGAGCAACAACGCGGGCGGTGTTCTCGGCGGTATTTCCTCGGGGCAGGATATTGTGGCCAGTATTGCGCTCAAGCCTACCTCCAGCATTCGCTTGCCGGGTCGTAGTGTTAATGTGCGTGGCGAAGCAGAAGAAGTGGTTACGCATGGCCGTCACGACCCCTGTGTCGGAATACGCGCCACGCCTATTGCTGAGGCCATGCTGGCGATCGTGCTGATGGATCACATGCTGCGTCATCGCGCACAGAATCATGATGTGGCATCAGCAACCCCCGTGATTCCTGCTTCAATAAAAAAATAATTATTGATACCCGGCTCCTGCTTCATTCCCCCTGACTCTCTCCTGCTTTGCAGGAGAGAGTCAATGACGTTTTCAGGATAATTTGCGATTTCTTTATGCCCTATTGGCGTTTGTCAGCATTCTATCTGGTCTTTTTTTCATCCCTGGGCACCATGTTGCCTTATTGGGGGCTGTATCTCGAGTCACTGAATTTCAAACCCGCACAGATTGGTGAATTGATGGCATTGATCATGGCCACCAAGATTATCTCGCCCAATGTATGGGGCTGGATTGCCGACCACACGGGCAAACCGATGGCCATTGTGCGTTTAGGATCGCTGGGTGCTGCCGTGGCATTCAGTGGCACCCTGGTTGGAGGTGAATTTGGGCATAGTTTTCTGTGGCTGGCAGTGGTGATGACGGCGTTCAGTTTTTTCTGGAACGCTTCATTACCACAATTTGAAGCCACCACCTTCAGTCATCTCGGCACCCAAACCCACCGCTACAGTAGCATTCGTCTGTGGGGTTCCATCGGTTTTATTCTGGCGGTGACGGCTCTTGGGCCTGTTTTTGAATCGCTGGGAATCGGCATCTTGCCGCCTATTTTACTGGCCTTTATGACAGGCATCTGGCTGGTGAGTTTATGGGTGCCCGAGCGTAAGTTACAGGTGGCCCCCGAGCATGTGTCGTTGCGTGGCGTATTACGCCGCCCGGATGTCATTGCTCTGTTGGTGGTGTGCTTCCTGATGCAGGCCAGCCATGGCCCGTATTACACGTTCTACTCGATTTTTCTGGAAGACCATGGTTATTCACGCACACTGATTGGCTGGTTATGGGCGTTGGGCGTGATTGCCGAAGTGCTGGTTTTTATGTTCATGCACCGCCTGGTGCCACGTTTTGGATTGCGTAATATCTTTCTTGCCAGTTTGTTGTGTGCCGCATTACGCTGGGCGCTTATCGGATTATATGTCGACAATGTATCAATCATGGTCTTTGCCCAAATACTGCACGCCGCCAGCTTTGGTGTTTATCATGCCGTTTCCATTCAATTAATACATCAGTATTTTACCGGACGCAATCAGGGGCGTGGTCAGGCGCTATACAGCAGTCTCAGTTTTGGTGCGGGTGGCGCGGTAGGCAGTCTGTTCAGCGGCTATATGTGGAGCAGTGCCGGCCCGCTGGCCACTTATCTGCTGGCAGCCCTCATTGGCATCGCCGCTTTTCTGGTGGCATGGCGTTCGGTGCGTATAGAGTCTTGAGGGGGCGTGTGGCGCTCTGGATGGATCAACGTCGTTACGCTCATGAACTGACATTCAAATGGGAAGACACGCCTTAAATCCTGTCCGGCACGTGTAGTGTGCGAGCTTGAGTGACTGGTTATGGTTGATTTTTTGAATGTCAGCGTTTAACTAACACTACAAATTTTTTTACATCTTCCTGGTATTGATTTGGAATATAGCCGTTTTCACATTCGTCGGGCTTCGGAAGCAGCGTGCCGGTCGAGGGGGTGAGTGACAGTTGCCGCGCGCGGCGCTTGCCGTGCCAGTTGAGGCCATATTTCTCTTCGGCATCGGTGGCGGTCTTGTCGCCCACCAGTGCCTTGAGCACATCCACGTTCACCGCAACGCCGTTCGGGCCTTCAGTGATGAGTTCCGGGAACAGGGCTTTGAGGTGTTCGATATTCCCCTGCGGACTGGGCCTCCGGGCTGGTCGCGTCAAATTTTTTCATGTTCTTCTCCATCATTCGTTCGCTCTTCATAGCTGTTGGCGTGCGGCGGCCAGTTGTGCCTGCACGCGCTTGAGTGCGAGGTTCAGTTCCACCTGTCGCGCCAGTTGTTTTTCTTTGGCGGTCTGCTCGGTCTGCTCCGGGCTGCCGGCGGTCTTGAACGTGCCCGTCAACCTTGCCGTCTGCGACGATTTTGGGCAGTTGTTCTGATAAGCCGGCCATGCGTCGTTTCTTCCTCTTACTTTTATACCATGCGTCATGGTTGGCCATACCGTGTGGAACGTCCGCCGCCGTGACGTACCAGAAGACCTTTTGCTACCAATGATGTGAAGGTGCCTTTCAGTGTGTTGGGACTTGCGCCGGTTTCGCGCACCATGTCGCGTGTGGTAACGCGGCCATGATCGCGTACATAATCCAGGATTTTGACGGCTAGTTCTGACAATGCTGCCAAAGCATTCTTTTCGCGCTCGACCTTCACGGCAAGGCGGCGCTTCTGCTGCTGCAAAGCGCGCATGAAGAACATAAGCCAAGGCTGCCAGTTTGGTGCATCGCTGCGGATGGTGCCTTGCGTCTGACGCAAGCCTAGATAGTAGCCTTCTTTGCTGTTCTCGATGACGCTTTCGAGAGAGCTGTAAGGCACATAGACATAACCCGCTTGCAACAGTAGCAACGTGGTCAGAACACGGCTCAGACGCCCGTTGCCGTCCTGGAAGGGATGAATTTCCAGGAACGCGACAATGAACACGGCGATTATTAAAAGCGGGTGTAGCCGCGCAATTTCGCGCGTATCGCGCAACCAGGTGACAAGCTCCGTCATCCGGGCCGGTGTGTCGAACGGTGTGGCCGTCTCGAACACGATGCCTATCATTTTTCCGTCCGTGTCAAAAGTTCCCACGTCATTACGCAGGGTTTTATATTCGCCGCGATGCCGCTCATCCTTCGCGCTGTAGCGCAGAAGGTCGCGGTGAAGTTGCTTGATATAATTTTCGGTGATGGGAATGTCGGCCCAGGCTTGGAAAACGGTTTCCATTACTTCGGCATAGCCAGCGACTTCCTGCTCGTCGCGGGTGTCGAATTTCTTGATTTCCAGCTTGCCTGAAAGTTGTTCAACCTCGCGGTCGGTCAGCTTGCTGCCCTCAATGCGGGTTGAAGAGCCAATGCTCTCGATGGTGGCAATGCGGCGCAAAGCGCGCAGTCTATCTGGTGCCAGAGTGCCAAGTGCGCGCCAAGCCCCCTTGAACTCGTCTATTTCAGACAGCAAGGCCAGTAATTCTGGGGTGATGTGAATCGTCTCAGTGTTCATCATGCCTGAATATAAGCCTGATTACGCCCGATTGTCCACCAGAATAATCGCCGGATTATACCGGAATAGACTATCGGGAAGGCTCTTACCTAACTCTAGCGCGTCCAATCCGGGCAGGGTTGGTCGAGGGGTAAAGGGGGGCGCGAAAGCCCATTTTCGATGGGGGAGGCTTAGCCTGGGGAGCGCCGAATGCCCCCCAATATGAAGGTATGAATGTCCGGGGGATGTGCATGGTCTTCATGGCAACGGCTTGATGTTGCCCGTGATGAACCAGCGCACGGTTCCATGATGCGGGTGGGGTTCGAGCCCCGTTCTTCCTGCGTCACCGGAGGGGGATGCAACGGGGGAGGCTCTATAGCTTTCCCCTTGCCAAGCGGGGCGTTGGTATTACCAACGCCCCGCTTGTGATCATCATAAAATTGTAGCATTCCGGGGTGAGAGAGGGAGCTACAACTAAACTTCTATGTGACATGTGCTTAACAACATCGCCTCACCCCATTCCATTTTCGATCCTGCTCTGCTTTGAAAAATGCCTTTCGTTCCAGTGGTTGACCGCCTTCACTGCTGTGGTGCGTGCGCCAGTGCTCGAGATAGCGCTCATAGGCGTCATCACCGCTGACGGTGCGCAGTAGTTGCCAGCCCTGGGATGCTATTTTTTTCAGTGTTAGCATGGGCTAGTGTGCGTTTCAGTAAAACACTTACAAAATTCTGTCATTTCGACCGAAGGGAGAAATGACAATGTTTGAGTAAAACGCATTACTAGTCACGAACCCAGTGTTCAACCGCACGACTGGGTTCGCGGGGTGCTTCGGAAAGTGGTAAATGCGGTTTGCCTGTAACGATACGGTAAGCCACACGTAACGTGTCGAGCACCAATATCCAGGTAGTCACCAGAAAGAAGGCGGTGAGGGTTGCGGCAATGTAGTCATTGAAGATTAATTGTGGAGCGGTAGCCATTTTGTCCGGAGGCAAGGTGCCTGCGGCAAGTTTGGCGGCCAGATCCTGCGCGTGCGAGAGAAAACCAATCCGCAGTTCGGGGCTGAAAAGTTTTTCCCACGCGGCGGTGCTGGTGATGATGACCAGCCAGGTGAGCGGCGCGGCAGTGACCCATGCATAACGCAATTTTCCGGATTTGATGATAATCGTTGTGGCAACACATAATGCGATGGCCGCAAGCATCTGGTTGGCGATGCCAAACAGTGGCCACAGGCTGTTGATGCCGCCCAGCGGATCGAGTGTGCCCATATAAAGGAAATATCCCCACGCGCTTACGACGATGCCGCTGGTGAGAAATACGCCGGGATACCAACTGGTGCGGCCCAGCGGCTTGTAGATGTTGCCGAGCAGGTCTTGCAGCATGAAACGACCTACACGTGTTCCTGCGTCAAGTGTGGTAAGGATGAACAGTGCTTCGAACATGATGGCAAAGTGATACCACATGGCGAGCATGCCCTGACCAAAGGCATTGGAGAAGATGCTCGCCATGCCGACCGCAAAGGAAGGTGCGCCACCCGTCCGCGCAAACAAGGTGGTTTCGCCCATGTCGGTGGCGAGTTGCTGCATTTGTGCGACAGTGACAGGGAAGCCCCAGCTGTTGATTTTGGCCACGGCATCTGCGGCTTCTTTGCCGACGATGCCCGCCGGACTGTTAATGGCGAAGTACACGCCCGGATCAAGCACCGTGGCGGCCACCATTGCCATGATGGCGACGAATGATTCTATCATCATGGCGCCATAACCGATAAAACGGGCATCGGCTTCATTGGCAAGCAGTTTGGGTGTGGTGCCGGACGAAATCAGTGAATGAAACCCCGAGATGGCACCGCAGGCCACCGTGATGAATACAAACGGGAACAGAGCGCCGCCAAAGATCGGCCCGGTGCCATCAATAAACTGCGTGAGCGCGGGCATTTTTACCTCGGGCCGCAGGATGATAATGGCAATGGCAAGCAGCAGCATGGTGCCGATTTTCATAAACGTCGACAAATAATCGCGTGGCGCCAGCAGCAGCCACACCGGCACCACGGCGGCGGCAAAACCATACGCAATAATCATCAATGCCAGCGTCGGACCGTCATAATCGAACCACTGACGGAGGTTGGGTTGCTGATCCAGCCAGCCACCGCCCGCCACGGCAAGTAATAGCAGTGCAACACCGATCAAGGTGCCTTCCAGTACCCGGCCGGGGCGGATGTTGCGCATGTACAGACCTATCAGCACGGCGATGGGAATCGTTGCGGCCACGGTGGAAGTCGCCCACGGGCTGTGTTTCATGGCGTTCACCACCACCAGGCCGAGCACCGCGATGAGAATAATCATGATCATCATCACGCCTACCAAGGCGGCAATGCCGCCGATAGGACCGAGTTCGTCGCGCGCCATCTGGCCCAGCGAACGGCCATTGCGGCGCGTGGAAAAGAACAGGGTGACGAAATCCTGTACGCAACCACCCAGTACCGCGCCGATTAAAATCCACAATGTACCGGGTAAATAACCGAATTGCGCCGCCAGGGTAGGGCCGATCAGCGGCCCCGGCCCGGCAATGGCGGCGAAGTGGTGGCCGAACACCACCCACTTGTTGGTGGGCACAAAGTCACGACCATCGTTGAGGCGCTCGGCGGGCGTGGCGCGGCTGGCGTCCAGCATTAACACCTTGGCAGCAATAAAAGCGCTGTAGAAGCGGTAGCCAATGGCATACACGCACACCGCCGCGACAATAAACCATACACTATTAATGGATTCGCCCCGGTGCAGCGCAATGCCACCCACGGCGCTGGCGCCGAGAATCGCCACGCCGATCCAGATTATGATGCTCAGTAGTCCCATTTTTTTGGCGGGCTGTTTATTTTTTTCCATTGCTTTAATTCCAGTTTTCATAGTGTGTAAAATCTCCAAATTAAATTATACATTACTATCTTGAATACGCGACTATTAGAAGTTATCCATCACTGTGCGAAGGTATTTGGCTTTCCAGCGCGTCAACAGATTTCTGCCGCAGCCTTCGCCTCCGCAGCAACCACCGCAGCCGCTATGTGAGCGGCGCAGTAGGTGGGTCTTTTATTGTGTGTTGCCGTATCCCTGTCGGATTGGGGATGATCTTTTTCATCAAGTACCGCGCAATCCAATACATAGTGGAAGCCGTCAGGAATCGTTAGAAGTGTATCAATGGCGAATAGTCGTGGTAATCTTCCAGGTGACTTCGCATTCATTCCTTCATGTTCACAGGCCAGTGTCCAGGCGCGCTGAATACCATCTTGCACTTTGGGCGTATTCATGGCTTCAGCGGGTTTGTGATGACGGAGGTGGCCAAAGGCATTTTGGCAGAACTCTTCGTATTGCTGGATGGACAGGATAAATTCCTGCCATGTGACATCAACCACTTGGGATGGCATGAAAATAAATCCTCCTGCTCCTTGGAGAATAAAATATTCGCGTAGTCCTTCTATTGCCAGTGATATCTGTTTATCACTTAGATGAGGGTATCTGAATCTTACTTGTTCAATTATTATTTCTGGAAAATTGTATGATTTAATAAATGCCGATCTTTTTTTCTCCCTGGCTTTTTGTAAGAAAATAAAGGTGATGATAATGGCGATGCCAGCGATAACCCACATATACTTGACCCCTTAAATTATGGAAGGCGAAGAGGCATTTTATTCAAGGAGTTACCCTTCGGTTACTCCTTGAAATCCATGATTCATTGATTGCCATGGTACGCGCTTTCTCATTTTTTAAAATTCGTAAGACTACGAGGGTTAATCTACGTAAAACTACGTAGTCAGACAGCGTGTATTCCATACGTCAAAAATGGCATGTAACACCCTAACTGAAAAATGGACAAATTCGTCATTTTTACAGTAGACTCGCGCATAAAACAGATTATAAAACTATATGCTATCTTTATCTGTGAGAAAACGATTGGATTGAGTCTACCCATGCAAGTCACACACAGCATTTTAAAATTCATCGTTTTACCGCTGCTGTTGACGGTGATCGTCATCGGTACGTTAGTGCAATACCGTGCCCAGCAATTAGCGGAACAGCAAGTTATGCTGATTGAGGAAAGTTTTCTTGCTGCCAAGCGCACAGAGCTCAAAAACTATGTTGATTTGGCGCGGAGTTCGATCAGTCTACTGTACGATTCAAATCGTAATGATGTTGCTGTAAAAAATCAGGCCAAGGAAATTTTGCAGTCGCTCAATTTCGGTAGCGATGGCTATTTCTTTGTATATGATCTTGCGGGCAATAATCTTGTTCATCCACGTCAGCCAGACCTGGTGGGTCAGAATCTGTGGGATCTGACGGATCCACAGGGCCGTTATGTGATTCGCGGTTTGCTGGAGGCTGCAAAGAACGGAGATGGTTATCAACGTTACGCCTGGGAGAAGCCTTCTACCCACATAATGACTGAGAAGCTGGCATATGTTGTACAGTTGGAGCAGTGGGGATGGATGATGGGTACGGGCATCTATCTTGACGATATCGAGCATACAACGCGAGCCGTGCGTGAGTATGCAACAGCAACGCTACAGAAGCTGGTTTATATATCGTTGGCAGCAGTAATGGTAGTGTTTGCGTGTGGCCTGGCGCTCAGTGTGCGTGAACACCGGTTGGCCGAAGATAAACTGAAAGCGATGACCCAGCGTATTGTCAGTCTCCAGGACGAAGAGCGCGCCCGTGTATCACGAGAATTGCATGACGGGATTAGCCAGCTTTTGATTTCTGTCAAGTTCAAGTTCGAACTGGTGGAACACAAGCTGGAAAATGGTGTTATCGAGTCAAGAGCTGGCTTAATCAAGGGAATAGACAACCTGACGGATATCATTGGTGAAGTACGTCGTATTTCGCATGATTTACACCCTGCGCTGTTAGATACGCTGGGTCTGTCTGTTGCCATTACCCAGATGGTAGCCGAATTTGAGCAACGTACCGGTATTGGCGTCAATGCCAATAACACAGCCGATAATTTAGCTTTGTCTGAACACGAGACGAGGGCATTGTTTCGTATTGCGCAGGAAGCGTTGTCCAATATTGAGCGCCATGCAGCCGCGACGATGGTGACAATGACTCTTACGCTTGAAGATGCGAGTGTGAAATTAATGATTAGTGATAATGGCTGTGGTTTTTATATTAATGAAATTTCTCAGGCATCCGGTATAGGTCTGCGTAATATACGAGAACGAATTGAACATCTGGGTGGATATTTAAATTTGTCTTCTGAGCCGGGATGCACCATTCTGGTAGTTGGTTTGCCCGTTAATATCAGGAGGGAGTATGTCTGAAAATAATTCTCAAAAATCTGGTTGTCGACTCATTCTAGTTGATGACCATCGTTCGGTTCGTGAAGGATTGCGGGCGGGATTGAAAGAAATGCGACATGAAGCAGAATCGCAGATCGAGATTGTGGGTGAGGCGGGAAATGCTGACGAGGCTTTGGCATTAGCCGATAAGATGAGCCCCGATCTGATGTTGATAGATGTCACCATGAAAGGCATGAATGGCATTCAACTTACAGAAGAGCTGGGCCGTCGCCATCCTGCTATTCGTGTGTTGATTCTTAGCATGCACGATCAACGCGAATACGTCGCCAACGCATTGCGAGTGGGTGCATGCGGCTATGTTTTGAAAGAAGCCGGCCTTAAAGATATTATCATTGCCATTGATGCAGTTATTGCCGGTAATACTTATTGCAGCCCATCCATTGCGCGCTTATTGATCGATTTGTCGCCTGTCGATAAATTAACAAAAAGAGAGCGTGAAGTGTTGACCCTGATAGCATTGGGGTTCTGCAATAAGGAGGTGGCGGCGCGATTGTCTAATCCAATCGCTGTGCGTACGGTGGAGGCTCATCGCTCGAATTTGTTGCGCAAGCTGGGTGCGAAGGGTACGGCTGAGTTAGTCAAATTCGGGATTAAGCATGGGCTAATTAGTTAGGGGGCCTTTGAATAATTTGTCATTTCGAGCGTTAGCGAGAAATCTGTTGCTGCGAGAATCAATCAAACCAGCAGGATATAAGATTTCTCCCTGTGGGCGAAATGACAAATTAATCAGAGGTTCTCTTAGATAATCCAGTGAGATTTCAGGGTACGCTTTTTCGGTGTGGTGCTGGGTGCGTTCCCCTGAGCCATGACGAAACAGTTAACGTTGGACATGTTTAAATTCAGCCTTGAACATGTTCGTGAATTTCTGGAAAACGGCTAATCCCTTGCATTATCTCCAGGTAGAAATTGTTGTAGTATTATAGTCTGGTTCAGTGGCATTTTTCTTTTAAAAGGCGGTGTCGTAGGCTGACGTTGAGCTGCGGGTGTCATCTGCCGTGAACCATAATCCATCCGTGCCACCACCGGCGACCTGGTATGACCGTATGCGATTATTAAACGTGTCATAGGTGTTGACGCTATAACCATATATTACATCATCGTTGGTAAACCAGAGACCGTCTGTGCCTCTCCCGGCATAACCAGTGCTTTGAATATGATTACCCTGTGTGTCGTAACTGTAGGTAACGTACTCACTGATAGTGTCATCCGGGGTGAACCAGGCCGCATCAGTGCCTGCGGTGGTGTATAAAACTCGTTGTGTCGCCTGGCCATTATTGTTGTAGGTGTTGGTGGCATATCCCGTCACACTATCATCCGCGGTAAACCACATCGTATCTGCGCCAGCGTTCTGGTAATGTACTTCACGAAGAATATTGCCGCTGGCATCATAGGTATAAAAAACAGCATTGATATCATCGGCCGTGCCACCAATTCCGTCGGGGCCGGCACTGGTGTTCAGTGTCCGCAGGCGGTTATTGCTGGCATCGTATGTGTAAATGGACTCGGTCGAAAAGGCATCGTCAGTGGTATACCATGCCAGGTCAAGGCCGGCATCCGTAAAATTGGTTGCTTCCAGTAAATTATTGCGGGTATCGTAGCGGTAAGCGGTATAACCTCCCACAACATCATCCGGTGTATTCCAGCTACCATCCACTCCGGTGCCGATGTAGCGGGTTATACGTGAGATATTGCCATGGATATCATAAGTAGCCTGGGTATATCTTGTAACGGTCGCAGAGCCTGAGCGGTTTATTATGTTTAACAGGGTATTGTCAGAGGTGTATTGATATTCCTGTAAAAATGAAATGAGATCGTCGGCGGTGCCCCATGCTGCATCGGTTCCGGCATCATGGTAGTTTACTATTAATGCCAGCAAGTGGTTGGTATAAGTGAGGGTGGAATAACCAATGGTCGCGTCAGTCGCCGGATGATGTGAAACCTGTGTCAGAACGGGATTGACATAGGTGTGCATGTTGTAGCGGGTTTCAGCAAGCGTATTCCCGGCGAGATCCTTGATGCCTGCCAGTGTTAGCGTAAGTTTAATGCCATACCCCAATATTGTAGGATTGATGGTTATTTTATGGGTGTTGTTGTCGTAAATTACACGTGCCGGGACAGTGCCACTATCGCCAAGGATGGTTTTAAAGCGCAGTTGTACGGTTTCACGACTAATCGTGGTGGCATCCAGCGCTTCCGAGAATTCAAGTTCAATATTGGATTGCACGTTAATCATGAGGGCGTTATTGAGTGGCGCCATGCTCATGACGGTAGGAGCCTGCGTATCCGAGGGTACATTGGGTAATGGATTGGGGGGTGGTGCACTTGTGGAAGGTGTGTTGCCCCCACCGCAGCCGTGCAACAGGAACAGTGCGGTGTACACCGTCAATGCCATCATTTTGGTTTTCATGTTTCACCCAATGAATCTTATTAATTAATTGATATTATTGTATTATTTTAGGAATCCTGCGAGGTTCGCAGTTGCAGGCAGCCGGATTTCGCGGATTCCTGATGTTCACGCAGGAATGCTATCATGGCGTGATGTTACACAGCCAATTAATCATAATGGAATATCTTGTATAATCCCACATCTTCCCGTGTACAACAAAAAACACAACAGGCACCCATCATGAATCTTCACGAATACCAGACCAAGCAACTCTTCGCCAATTATGGCATTCCCATACCTGATGGTGTGGTGGCCCATTCTGCGCACGAAGCACGGGCGGCGGCGCAGACGCTGAGTGGGATCCACGCCGGTGGCTGGGTGGTGAAGTCGCAGGTACACGCCGGTGGCCGTGGCAAGGCCGGGGGAATATTGCGCGCCTATACGGCGGCGGAACTCGAAGATGTGGCTGATCGCCTGCTGGGTAAATCGCTGATCACACCACAGACCGGCCCGGCCGGTTTGCCCGTGAGCGCAGTATTGATCGAGCCTTTGTGTACCATTGCCCGCGAATTGTATTTGGGTGCGGTCATTGATCGTGCTCGTCAACGCATTGTCATAATGGCGTCGAGTGCTGGCGGTATGGATATTGAGGAAGTGGCGGCCCATCATCCGGAACAGTTGCTGACCGTGGTGGTTGATCCGTTGGTGGGCCTGCAGGCCTATCAATGTCGTCAAATCGGTTTTGCGCTCGATCTTGCTGCGGTGCAGGTCGGCAGCCTGACCCGGATCATGCTCAACCTGTATCGTCTGTTCATTGAAAAGGATGCCAGCCTGCTGGAGATCAATCCGCTGGTGGTTACGGCGCAGGGGGATCTGCTGGCCATTGATGCCAAGCTCAATCTCGATGAAAACGCGCTGTATCGCCACCCGGTATTCGAAGCATGGCGAGACACCACTCAGGAAGATGCCAAGGAAACCACGGCACGTCAGTTCGGGCTGAATTACATCACGCTCGATGGCAACATCGCCTGCATGGTCAATGGTGCGGGGCTGGCGATGGCGACTATGGATCTTATCAAATTGCACGGTGGTGAGCCTGCCAACTTTCTGGATGTGGGCGGAGGTACCACAGCGGCCAAGGTGGCAGAGGCCTTTAAATTAATACTGTCCGATCAAAAGGTGAAAGCCGTACTGGTGAATATCTTTGGCGGCATAGTCCGTTGCGACTTGATTGCCGAAGGCATTATTAATGCGGTGCGTGACGTGGGCGTTTCAATCCCGGTGATTGTGCGGCTTGAGGGCACCCATGTCGTGCAGGGTAAGGAACTGTTGCGCAGCAGTGGTCTGAGCATTATCACGGCAGACAGTCTGGATGAGGCGGCCCGCAAAGCCGTAGGAGCCGTGGGGTGGTAAAGAAGCAGGCCGCGAATGCCCGCAGTCTCTGTGAGCCAGCCTCTTCTGCAACCGGTGCTACATTCGATTTAAACTGCCGGCGTTGTCCGCGTCTGGCAGATTTTCTGGATGCTGTGCGTATTGACCACCCGGATTACCATGCCCGACCCGTTGCAGCGTTTGGTGCCGAAGATCCCGAGTTACTGATTGTGGGTCTGGCACCTGGCATGCATGGCGCGAATGCCAGCGGTCGACCATTTACCGGAGATTTTGCTGGAATTTTGTTGTATAAAACGTTATTTGAAATGGGTTTCAGCAACAAACCAGAATCCATTTCACGTACTGATGGTCTGATATTGAAGCGGTGCCGCATCACCAATGCCGTGAAATGCCTGCCCCCGCAAAACAAACCCCTGCCACTGGAAATGACGACCTGTAACCATTACCTGGCAAATGAAATTGCCCGCCTGAAAAAAGGCACCGTCATCCTGGCCCTGGGGACCATCGCCCACACGGCGGTGTTGCGTACCCAGGGTTTAAAGCTCAGTGCATACCCTTTTGGCCATGGCCGTCAGCATGCCTTGCCGACGGGGTATCGGTTGCTCGACTCCTACCATTGCAGCCGCTACAACACCCAGACGAAGCGGTTAACAGAGAGCATGTTCAAGGCCGTGTTTGAACAGGCACGGGAACTTCTGTAATTCCCTGATGTGATCTCCAGGGGGCGTTGTTGAAATAATAATCTGCCCCCTCCAGCCCCCGCCCCCCAGCCTCTATTTCCCTGCAATTCCTCTGTGAATAATGGGGTGATCCCCCTTCAACAATGGAACTTCTGGCCGCTAATGGTATGCACATGGATCTTCTGCCCATGTGGCCAGGATCATACCCATGGGAAAACATTTAGGAGATACACCATTATGCGTAATAAAAAAACCCTGGCGTTAGCCGTGACGTTAGCGCTGGGCGGAGCACACACGGCCATTGCATCCGGGGTCGATGACAGTATTCGGTGGAATGGATTCATGTCGGCCGTTGCCGCTGTCAGTGATTCAAAGTCGATATATCTGGAGGATATTAATCAGGATATGGGTATCCGTGATTATCGGTTTGGGTTGTCCATGTCAAAAAAACTGGGCGAAAACTGGAATGTTGCCGCGCTGTTGATTGCGCATGAAGGTGAAGAACAGATCGTGCTCCATTGGGGAATGGCCACCTATCAATTCAATGACCATGTAAAGGTAGCGCTGGGCAAACAAAAATTCATGAACACCGTGGTATCGGAATACTACCATGTCGGATATGCCTATCCGTGGGTGCGGCCACCCCAGGAATTTTACGGTATTCAGTCCTTGGGCCCAAACATGTCAATAGACGCTATGAATGGCGCCAGTGTATCGCTCAGAACCACATCCAATGATATTGAATATACGTTGCAACCTTTTATGGGGGTCAGTGACTTGCCTGCGGAATCTGGGCAGTTGAAAAAGCTGGTGGGTGTCAAGGGCAGTGCCGGGACAGATGTTGTCGTTGTGCAAGCCGCTTATTTTCAGGGAATGTTAAATGTTGCCAATAGTCCGGACAGGGCATTTGTGGACGGTAAGAACCTAAAAACATGGACGCTGGGTAGCACCTTGAACTGGAAAAACATGATTGGCTATCTGGAGTACGGAAAATCTTCCATCTCCGGATTCACCGAATTTGATACCGATGCAGGTTACGCGACTCTGGGTTATAAAATCGGTCAATACCTGCCTTATGTCACCTACGCCCAGTTTGAACAGGACAGTGGCCTGGCACAAAAATCCACTTATCTGGGGCTGAGGCATGAGCTTAATTCATTCACATCCCTTAAGGTCGAGTGGCAACGAATAGATCCCACCCAGCGTAGTACACCGTTGCCATCAGGCGCACAGCCTGCCGGCCTATTCGAAGCCATGCCAGACAAGAGCATTGTAAACTTGTTGAGCCTGGGTGTTGATTTAACGTTTTAAGGAGATAGCCGATGAGATCATTTGTAAAGATTACTTCCCTTCTGCCGGGTGTTATTCTGGCAATGGGGATCAGCGGCGCTCATGCCGAAATCGCCTTGATCGCTCACCCGGGCAATGCCGAGAAATCCTTGACAAGCGAACAGGTAAAACAGATTTTTCTTGGTAAAACAGGAAACTTTCCGGCGGGAAATAAAGTAGTGCCCGTAGATCAGAAGGATGGCGATTCATTAAAAAATGAGTTTTATACCAAGGTTATTCAGAAAGATCCTTCTGAAATCAAGGCCTATTGGTCAAAGCTGGTATTTGCTGGCAAGGGTACGCCACCCAGTGTGCTTAATGGGGATGATGAAGTGAAAGCCTGGGTCGCAAAAAATCCCGATGGTTTGGGTTATATCAATAAAAAACTGGTGGACGGTTCCGTAAAGGTACTGTTGACGATACCCTGAAAAAATTGGCAGGGGGTGCGAAATGTTGCGCTCCCTGCCGTTTTAGAATCTGGCTGGATGTGTTTTACGGGAATTTCGTACCCTGAGTGTATTGCAGGTATGGGGTTGCGGGTGGTATTGCAGGAGAATTTGAATGAGATGGCTTCTTGATCTGTCAATTAAAAAGAAAATACTCTTTACTGCAAGTATTGGTATTGTTGGATTTTCCATTTACCTCGCCTTCAACTTTTATGTTGCAAACAGTAATGCTGGAAGGTTGTCTGATATTCAGCAGATTCGCTTCCCAACGCTAACAAAGACCGATGAAAATATTGTACGTCTGGATAAAATCAAGGAAACACTGAGTTCATCGATCACCAGTAATGAGCCTGAGCTTGTTCATAACGCAGATAAGCTGGCCGAAGAAATGCATCAGTCATTCAGGGAAATGGACGTGCTGGATCCGACCATCAATGCTGAAATTACCAGCCTGGATCAGCTTTTTTCAGCGTATTACACATCAGCAAAATCGCTAACAGAAAAAATGATTAGTAATACGTTGGCGCCGCAGGATATGAAGCCGGCCATGGAGTCAATGGCGGTGAAATTGAAACGATATGAGGAAGAGCAAAAAAATTTCAGAAATGTAAACTATACAGCATTTATTGATACGCTCAATCAGGCGAATCAGGCATCACAGCAGGCAGTAATGTTAGGGTTTGTGATTGGGTTGGTTGTGGTCATGCTTCTGGGTGTGTCTGCCTTTTTGACAGCGAATTCCATTACCTCGAATATTGCCAGTGTTATTGCATCCCTGCGGGACATGGCAACAGGTGATGGGGATCTTACCAGAAGATTGAAAAGCCAAAGCGCTGATGAAGTGGGTGATCTGGTAAATTGCTTTAATAATTTTGTAGAGAAATTGCATGTGGTGATCAGCAAAGTATCATCCAGCACCGTCCAGCTGGCTTCTGCCAGTGAAGAAACCCTGGCGATTTCGCATCAAACCAATCAAAGCATGCAGCAGCAACAGGTAGAGATAGACCAGATGGTGAACGCGATTAAGGCGTTGTCGCTGTCTTCTCAGGAGGTCGCCAGAAACACGGATAATGCGGCGCGGGAAGCACGCGATGTAAATCAGGAATCCAAAAAAGGGATGCAGGTGGTATCGGATGCCATAGGCAGTATTACCCTTGTTGCGGATGAGGTGGAGAATGCGGCTTCAGTGCTTCGTACGCTGGAAAAAGACAGTAATAATATAAGCAGCGTGCTTGATGTTATCAAAAGTATTGCGGAGCAGACCAATTTGCTGGCATTGAATGCTGCGATTGAAGCGGCACGTGCAGGAGAGCAGGGGCGGGGGTTCGCCGTGGTCGCGGACGAGGTGCGTACATTGGCACAGCGTACCCAGCAGTCTGTGCGCGAGACCCAGCCGATGATTGAAAAATTACAAGCCGGAACACGTAATTCCAGGCATGTCATGGAGGCGGGTTGTATCCAGGCTAAACGGAGTGTAGAGCAGGCATCCATGGCCGGCCTCTCATTAAAGTCCATTGCACAGGCGGTGGAGGCGATCAGTAAAATGAATGAAGGCATTGTCGGCGCAGTGGACGAGCAATGCGTTGTAACAGAGAATATAAACCGTAATGTTGGAAATATCCGTCAGGTGGTAGAGCAAACTGCCGTGGGCGCCAGGGAATCTTCGACCGCTAATGAAGAGTTGGCGAGATTAGCCGTGGATTTGCATGACGTTGTGGGACGTTTCCGTATTTAAATTCAAATGATGCACGTTTCGGTTTGATGGAATAGGTTTCGACCGTGCAACACATCACCCATACTCCCGTACCCAAAATTCGATAGTGGTATTACCCAGACAGGCTCAGGGTGTGCAGAACGCATTGGGTCCACTGCTGTATGACCAGCAGGTATTCTGTGTCGGGTTATAAAACGCCTTCCAGTCTACCGTGCTGAGAGGCGCTCCGCCGTCCGCATAGCTGTATGTTCCGTTGCTCTGGCCCGAAGAAAAACCCGTGCTCCATGTGTAGCGCCCCCCCGTGACATTCGAGGTCTGTTTATCAGTGGCCATGTCGAAATTGCCGCCCGATGCGTTGGGATTGGTGAAGCGGAGAGTATTGGTCACGGTTCCTGCGATGGAGTGGGTGCTGTAATTGATGGCGCTCATGTCCATTATAAATACAGTGGCTATTTCAGGGGTGGTAATATTTTGGGTCACCTTGGGTTTGGTGAGGAAGGAACTTTTTAGAAATTCCTGATAAAACTCCGCGTCGGGAGTGCCCATCACCTGGCGTATCTGTGACCGTGTAGGGTTACCGGTGCCGGTGCCTACGGCGCCCGTGCCGGTTTCAGTGTCCAGAGGGCCTCGTCCACCGCCCATGCCGCCATTGGCGGTATTTCCGGCGGAGGATGAACCGGTGCCGCCCTGAAAGTAGGCGCTACCTTGGCGGATATAGGTTTCCTGGGCAAAACCTGTGGCGGGATCCCCTATGATCAAATGGTAATAATTGGCGGAACCGTCATAGACCATTTCCTGGAGAAAGGGCGTTTTTTCCGGGTCCACGCTATTCCCCTGGACGCAGGTATTCGTTAGGCTGCCGCGATTACAGTTGTACCATACGGAAGCACCGGGATTCGCTTGAAAATTGAGAGCAAACTCACTGTGCCCATCTTTTATGCCGAGCATTAAAAGAAGTGCGAGCACTGCCAGGCGGGAGAACGCCGTTTTTAATAATGTGCTCATGGGCCACACCCTGGTTAATTTTTCGGGAAAATGTGTGATGTCCTTTCGCACGTTCTTAAAAAAGCAAAACTCCGAAATTTTGCAGATGATGTTTTAATAGAAACCATATCTGTTTTGTTACGATGTGGTTAAAGATTAGCAGTTGTATAAAAAAATGGCAAATATATGTCTATGCGGTGCCCGAGTGAGGGCGGGGCAGCACCGCTTCCATCGTGGCAATTAAATGTCTATTTAATTGAAATTTATGGTATTTTAATCCTAAAGTATTTCGTGTTGTGTTCGAGGAGGGGGGTGCTCCAGAACGCCGGGGTGCCGCCTGATGCCGATGGATTTCATGTAAACTTGCAGTATTGCTGTTGCACTGCTTCGATAGCCGGAATGACGCTTTTGCAGCGCGTTCTGAGTAAAGATTAATCGAGTGACGTGCGGATTTTGATGCGTCAGAGGAAATTGCTGGAATGTTAGACCTGATTCCCGGTGGGGATCCCAAGGATGTGCTTAAAACGTTGCCCCACAAGCCGGGTGTGTACCGTATGTTGAATGGGCAAGGTGAAGTGCTGTATGTGGGTAAGGCAGGCAGCCTTAAAAACCGGGTGTCCAGTTATTTTCGGGCCACGGGAATATCACCCAAGACGCGCGCACTGGTGGCACATATTCAGGCCATTGAAATCACGGTGACTCACACTGAAGGTGAAGCACTGCTGCTTGAAAACAATCTCATCAAGGAGCTCAAGCCGCGTTATAACATCTTGCTGCGTGACGATAAAAGTTATCCGTACATTTTTCTTGCCGATCAGCAGGACTTTCCACGACTGAGTTTTCATCGCGGCGCAAAGCGTGAAAAGGGCCGCTATTTTGGGCCGTATCCTTCTGCCAGTGCAGTGCGTGACAGTTTAAATCTGCTGCAAAAAGTATTTCCGGTGCGTCAATGTGAAGACAATTTTTATCACAACCGTTCACGGCCGTGTCTGCAATATCAAATCAAGCGCTGTACGGCACCGTGTGTGAATCTGATCGGTAAAGAGGCGTATCATGAGGATGTGCGTCATGCCGTGATGTTTCTGGAAGGTAAGAATACAGAAGTGATTAATGAGTTGGTGGTGCGCATGGAAGCGGCGGCAGCACAGTTGGAGTTTGAACGTGCCACGCAGTTACGTGATCAAATTACCAGCCTGCGTCGCGTACAGGAAAAGCAATATGTGAGCGGCGAGGGAGGCGATGTTGATGTAGCGGTGTGTGTGGTGCGGGGTGGAACAGGGTGTGTGCAGGTGTTTTATGTGCGGGGTGGCCGCAGTCTGGGCAACAAAACCTTTTTCCCCCGCCATGTTGAACATGCAGATGCGGCCGAGATTCTTGCGGCGTTCCTGCCACAATATTATCTGGGGCGCGAAACGCCGCCGGAAATCATTATCAATCATGAGCTGGACGATGTCTTGCTGCTGGAACAGGTGCTTCATGCCCAGACCCAGCACAAGGTAACGATTAGCCACCGGGTACGTGGCGAGCGTGCTCGCTGGCTGGCGCTGGCGGTGACCAATGCCGAGCTGGCGCTGGCGCAGCAATTGTCGAGCAAGGCGGGCATGCGTCAGCGCTATGAGGCATTGCAGGAGGTGTTAGGGCTGGATAGCGTGCCCCAACGGCTGGAGTGTTTCGATACCAGTCACACCCAGGGCGAGCTGCCTGTGGCTTCGTGCGTGGTATTTGATGCGAACGGGCCGCTTAAATCCGACTATCGGCGTTTTAATATTCAGGACATCACTCCCGGTGATGATTATGCCGCACTGCGTCAGGCGCTGTTGCGTCGTTACACGCGTATCCAGAAAGGCGAAGGGAAATTGCCGGATATCCTGTTTGTGGACGGTGGCAAAGGGCAGGTCAGCGTGGCTCAGCAGGTGCTGGAAGAGTTGCAGGTGGTGGGCATCACCCTGGTGGGTGTGGCCAAGGGGCCGCAACGTCGTGCGGGCCTGGAGTCGTTGTTCTTGTCCAATAACGCCGCAGCGATTATACTTTCGCATGATTCCCCGGCTTTACATCTGATTCAGCAGTTGCGCGATGAAGCACACCGGTTTGCCATTACCGGTCACCGTCAGCGTCGTGGCAAGGATCGTAGCCATTCGGTTTTGGAAAAAATTCCCGGGATGGGGCCAAAACGACGCCGTTTACTGTTGAATCAATTGGGGGGCATGCAGGAAGTGGCGCGTGCCGGAGTCGAAGATTTAGCCAGCATTCCGGGCATAAGTAAGCAGCTTGCACAGAGTATTTATGACGCATTTCATGCCGATAAAGGGTAATCCGTGAACATTCCTACCCTTTTGACCCTGTTGCGCATCGCGCTAATCCCCATTTTTGTTGTGGTTTTTTACCTGCCCTATGAAGGCATGCGGGCAATGACTGCGCTGATTTTCAGTGTTGCGGCCGTGACGGACTGGCTTGATGGTTATCTGGCGCGGCGACTTAACCAGGCCTCGGCACTGGGTGCGTTTCTTGACCCGGTGGCGGACAAACTGATGGTCGCGATGGCGCTGGTGCTGCTGGTGCAGTCTGATCCAACACCGTGGCTGGCGATTCCCGCCGCTATCATTGTCTGCCGTGAAATTGCCGTGTCGGCACTGCGTGAGTGGATGGCGGAAATTGGTGAGCGTGCCCAGGTAGCGGTTTCGGTGATTGGCAAATTCAAAACCACGGCGCAGATGTTTGCCATCATCTTTTTGCTGTATCAGGCCCCGGTCATGGGCTTGCCCGTCCATGCCATCGGTATGATATTGTTGTATATAGCAGTAGGACTTACGCTGTGGTCTATGCTATTATACGTCACTGCTGCCTGGCCAGTGCTCACTTCCAGGGATAATATTAATCCAAAAAAGTGACCTGGTAAAAATGAGGATTACAGGTATTAGTGCTTGACAGTTGAACGTCATTCCCTAACAATATGCAACCTTCGAACGCCACGTAAAAAGCGGGAATAGCTCAGTTGGTAGAGCGCAACCTTGCCAAGGTTGAGGTCGCGAGTTCGAGTCTCGTTTCCCGCTCCAAATTTCTTGATCGCAGGCTGGGTGGCAGAGTGGTTATGCAGCGGCCTGCAAAGCCGCGGACGCCGGTTCGATTCCGACCCCAGCCTCCACTTAATATATTTATCCGCAACCTGTATTCCGCTTGAATCCAGCCCGGGTGGCGAAATTGGTAGACGCAAGGGACTTAAAATCCCTCGGAGGGAGACTTCCGTGCCGGTTCGATTCCGGCTCCGGGCACCAAAAATTAAACAATGACGATGCCGTGCATGCTTTTGAGTTGCTTGCCATGTTCGTGTCTGACGTTGTTTTCTATCGGTCAAAGCTGCTGCCATCAACGTACACACATGTCCCTGGCAGAATAATTGGCTTTGTTACGCGTACCCCTTCCATTTGAGCGCATCGAAAACCTGTTGATAGGCCAAGTTCCGTGCTCAGCAGACATCTCTGCTATTCCCCTGGAAATGATTCTGAACGCATGTTGAATGGTGTACGAGACGCCATAATTCTGAATAAGGACTGTGGATTTTGTGAGCTATAGGGCCTCTTTATTTTCTATATCAATAGGGAGTAGTATTCCAAAAACGTTTCTGTCAAATCGCCTTCGAGCCAGGTTGGTTTTGGGTGATTCCGAGAGTTCGGCGTACCATTAAAATATAATAATCAACCCCGTGATAGTTTATACAGAAGGGTTGAATGTCATTGTTTTGTCGGAATGTGTGCGATAGCCCCCGAGTAGACAATATGGGGAAACAACGACAGGCGTAGCGGTTGCTGAGCGCAGTCATTTTGGGGGCGGGGATGTCCCAAAATGGTTCGCGAGCACGGCGATACATTTTAAATCAGAATTAGTATTTATTTTAAACAAAAAATAGAGCTAAATCCAGCCTTAGGCCACCGCCTGATAAAATTTTAGGTATTTTATTGATGTCTACCTTTAGTTAGCGTGTTCCCCGATAAAGGAGTACAATGTCCATATGAGCAATATCTCTATTTCCGCCATTCTCGAGCTTCCTATACAGGAACGTATTCGCCTCGTTGAACTAATATGGGACAGCGTTGCTGCAGTTCCTGAAGCCGTAGAAATTTCGCCCGCGCTAAAGGTCGAACTCGAAGCACGTTTGGCGGAGTTCGAGGCAAACCCGGAAGCCGGCTATTCTTGGGAACAAGTGAAATCACGCCTTAAAGATGGCTCATGGCATCCCACCTGAAATTTTCTTCGCGAGCGTTGCGTGAAATTGGCGAAGCTCAAGAATGGTACGAATTGCAGAGTCACGGTCTCGGTGAAGAATTCATCGCTGCGATCGAGTTGCAGTTAAAACGTCTGGAGCAAGCCCCTTTGCTTTATGCCGAGGTGATTTCCGGCGTCCGCCGATCTCTTCTTCCACGATTCCCTTACGGTTTGTTTTATGCCGTGAGGGGTAATCTCATACATGTTTTGGCTGTGTCACATGATGCACGCAATCCGAAACAATGGCCCAAAACCCGCTAACCCGGCGCTCAAGCGGACGGCTGCGCCGCCGCTTAGCTTTGCGTTGAGGCTGTAGAAAAACTCCAAAACCATCGACATTTTTTGATAAAATGACGCAACGCCCCCCTGAGTCACGC
>JAHFRW010000065.1 GCA_023266055.1 Gammaproteobacteria bacterium
AATTAATACGCCATTGATCAGTGATTTGATATTGCGCGGGGAGCATCACCTGATTAAGGGGGTGATGAAGAAGTCAGGCCAGCATCATATGATAACTTTTGATCAGGCCTTGTATGAGTTGTATGTTGCCAACGAAATCAGCGATGAAGATGCCTTGCAGCATGCTGATTCGGTGAATGAGCTGCGTCTGATGATCAAGCGGGGTACGCGCATGGATACCGAGAATCTTCCAGCATCTGTCAGCGAGATGACCCTGGAGCATGTGGAGCCCGCCGCGTCGGAGGACACTTCTACGCCAGAGTCAGATGACGAGTCTGGCACGGCATTTGGTATTGATGGGCGAGGGCTGTTACAGCGTTTATCAGGGCGTTTGATCCGCTGACAATAATTTCGGTTTCAGCCCATTGAGTATCGGACAGCGTGCCAAGCCAGTGTCCTGCCAACGTATCCACCGTTCCCTCGAAACAGCCGGGTTGACCTTGTGAGTGTGCCAGACGACTGGGGATGCCCCAATCGTCCAGTAACGGTATGGCCGCGATCACGCCGCTGGGCATACCCTGGGCTAGGATACGTGATGGCGCAGCAATGAACGGTGGGGCTGTATCGTAACCCAGCAGTACCAGCGGGTGCAGATTCTTTTGCTGGCGTATCCGATCCGCCATAAATACCACGGGCGCGGTACCGACGGCATCACCGATTAACAAGGGGTACGGGCGATCTGGCAGGGTAAGTGCCCCCCCGGGAACAGTGCTGAGCGTCACGCGGTGATCCGTGCCGGTGGCGATATCCATGGACGCCAGGGTTGATGTGGCTGAATACAGGATGTCTATCCAGCCGGCGTCGGGGTTCGCGCGCAGGAGTGGAGTCATGTGTGTTAATTTCCCGCTGGACAGGTGTATCATGGTGCCCGGCTGGGCAGATGCGGCACACCGCGGTGCAAGCAGCCGTAACAGGGCATACCCCCCCGCCTGTGGTGAGTGAGACAGAATTTTTGCCTGTTCAGAAGGGGATGCTTCCAAAATATTAGTAGCCTTAATTAACCTGGTGGCCACGCCAGATGGCGGCCTCCCAGCACATGCAGGTGAATGTGAAACACGGATTGTCCTGCATCCGCATTACAATTCATTACCGTGCGATACCCTGAGTCGGCAATGCCCGTGAGCGTGGCGACGGCTTTTGTAGCGATGAAAAGATCACCGGCCAGCAAGGTGTCATCATCAGATAAATCATTAATGGTGGCAATGTGTTTTTTGGGTATGATCAACACATGAACCGGTGCTTGTGGATTGATGTCACGAAATGCCAGAACATGCTCATTTTCATAAACGACATCCGGTTTAATAGCTCCCGTCAGCATTTTACAAAACAGACAATCGGCCATGTTTTTGATGCTCCTGCGTGGTTATTTTTCAGGGGATTGCTTATATTACAGCCTGATTGGCAAAAAACTACCGTTTCAGGACGCACATTGATGACTGTTAAGCGTATCACATGGTTTATATTATTGACTTTACCTGCGTCAAACGCAACTTGGGCCGACAGCTTGCCACTCTGGGAAGTGGGTGTAGGCGTCGCGGGATTAAGCGTGCCATTTTACCGGGGGGCAGATCAGGATAAAAGCTATGTGTTACCACTGCCGTATGTGATTTATCGCGGTGAGCGTTTGAAAATAGATAAATCAGGTATTCGCGGTAATGTCTTCAGCTCGGATCGTGTGGTGCTGGATTTTAGTCTGGCGGGCGGTGTGCCGGTGCCCAAGGATGAAGGTGGCGCGCGCGCGGGTATGCCCAGCCTGGATATCACGCTGGAAGTCGGGCCTTCGCTGGAAATGCGTTTGTGGAAGGGCGAGGTGGTTAATCATGATGTCTGGCTGCAATTACCCTTGCGTACTGCGTTTTCAGTTGGGAATGCCGGTATTGGTCATGTGGGTTGGATATTTGCGCCTTTTGTAGAATACACCTGGAGAAATGAACGACGACACGCGTCATGGAAAGCGAATATCGCTGTCGGTCCGATTTATGCCGATGAAAGTTATCATGATTATTTTTACACGGTAGATGCAGTGTATGCGACGGCTGACCGGTCGGCATATCAGGCCAGCGGTGGTTATAGCGGTAGTCGCGTGAGCGTGGGCATACAAAGGCGGCTAGGTGATTTATGGTTTGGTGTGTTTGGGCGTTATGACACTTTGCAGGGAGCCGCATTTGCGGCATCGCCACTGGTTAAAACCCGGGAATATCACGCCATGGGTTTTGCCATGACATGGGTGTTCCTCAAATCAAAAACACAGGTCAATGATGATCGCAGTATACTGGAAGCACGGGCACAGGTTACACCGGAGAAACTGCGCCCCGGCCAGTCATCAGTGGGACAGTGACGTCAGATATACATCATATCGCGTGTTTTTACTTTCGATGGTCATGCTTACCCTCGATCCCATGATGGGTAGTGCCAGGCGTGGACGTTTTACTACCACACGTTGTCGTGCGCATGCCAGTGCCGTTGCCAGTAATTCGGCAGTATCGGTGTCTTGGCCGATGATGGATTGCAATGCGCGCATCTCTTTTTTTACCTGTGCGCTCTTGGTGCGGTGCGGGTACATGGGATCAAGATAGACCACATCAGGCCGTGCATGATCGTGTAATGAGGACATCACAGAACATGCATTGCCAAACGTCAGCGCCATGCGATTTTTCACTATTTCATAAGTCTCGGCATCGTTGCCAGCGCGCTGTAGCCCGTCGCGCAGGAGTGCCATACTGATCGGTGAGCGTTCGATCATGTGCACCGTACAGCCCAGGGTTGCCAGCACAAAGGCATCGCGCCCCAATCCTGCCGTTGCGTCCAGTATCCGGGGAGTGGCGCCCTTTTTGAGACCCACCGCCCGCGCCAGTGGTTGGCCGCGCCCACCCCCAAAACGCCTGCGATGTGCCAGAGTACCCGCAGCGAAGTCCACATATACGGCGCCTGTTGATTCCGGCCCTGTGGTACGTAACTCAATATGATCAGGAGTCACTGCCAATATAAACGCAAACGATGGCGAAGCGTTAACGGAATATGGCAAGTGTAATTCGGTTGCGAGTGACTGTGCTGCAGCACACAACCCGGGTGTTGTGGCAATCACGGCGACAATGGCGGAGGGGGTGTTATCCACTTTTTAATACACCTTAAATAGCAAGGTATATTATAATACAATCAGATGTTATCCATCTGTTGTTTTCAGGTCAAATATCCATGAAGCCACATAAAGGTCGGGGGACTGTCAGTAATGCCGGTGGGCGCTATGAGTCCACCACACATGTGAGTGAAGATGATGGTTGGGGTGTGCTGGACGCAGAGCTGCCACCGCTCAAAACGATAGTGACGAACGAAGCCGCGCGTACTATTATCTCGCGCAATGACTCTCCCGACATACCATTTGATCGTTCCATTAATCCTTATCGGGGTTGCGAACATGGGTGTGTCTATTGTTTTGCGCGTCCAACCCATGCTTATCAGGGATTATCGCCTGGTCTGGATTTTGAAAGCCGTTTATTTGCCAAACCCAATGCAGCGGCATTGCTTGCGAAAGAGTTGCGTAAACCTGGCTACAAATGTGAAGTGATGGCATTGGGTTCCAATACCGACCCCTATCAGCCGATTGAACGCCATCAGCGCATCACACGTGGCTTGCTTGAGGTATTGGCTGAATACCATCACCCGGTTGCTATCGTTACAAAATCGGCATTGATTGAACGTGATATTGATATTCTTGCCGTCATGGCACAAAAAAACCTGGCAACGGTGTATCTTTCCATCACAACCCTCGATAAAACCCTGGCGCATCGTATGGAACCCCGCGCCGCTACACCGCAGCGCCGTCTGGAAACATTGCGCACATTGCACGCCGCAGGCATTCCTGTGGGGGTATTAAGTGCCCCCATGATCCCTGCGCTGAATGATACCGAGCTGGAGGCCATACTTGAGGCTGCTGTGGATGCTGGTGCGCGACGTGCGGGTTATGTTCTGGTGCGCCTGCCTCTGGAAATCAAGGATTTTTTTCAGGAGTGGTTACTCGAACATTATCCGTTGAAGGCCGAACATGTCATGAGTCTGATTCGTCAAAGTCATGATGGAAAAGAATATGATGCTACCTTTGGTACGCGCATGCGAGGTACCGGAGGCTATGCTGACATGATAGAAAACCGCTACCGTCTGGCGTGTAAACGTCTTGGGTTAAATCAGCAGCGCTCCTCACTGGATACAGAACAATTTCGTGTGCCGTTGCAGAGTGGTGATCAGTTGGCACTGTTTTAATTTTCTGGCAAAGAAGATCTTTTCTGTATGGCCGTTTTATGAGGTACTTTAAATTATAGAATAAAGTCCCGGAATGCGGGCATGTCTTTTGTTCAGGCTATCTTGACGCAATTACGTCCTCCGGCTTTGGCGTGGTACAGTGCCTGATCTGCCCGTGAAAACAGTGAGTGAACATTTTCACCCTTATCCAGGCAGGCAACACCCAGACTGGCTGTTGCGACAATCATTGCCTCATTGCAGATATATTTTGCCGTTTGAATGCGTTGGCGAATCCGCTCCGCAAGGCAAATGGCGCCTTCCTTGTCCGTGTTGCTTAACAGGATAATGAATTCTTCTCCGCCAAAGCGGAAAATAATATCCGTACTACGAATGCTTGATAATGCCGCGCTGGCGACAGCTTTGAGGACGCAATCACCCGTAGCATGACCATAATTATCATTAATACGCTTAAAATAATCCACGTCAAGTGCAATCAGGGATAACGGTGTGCCATAGCGGTTCGCCAGCTCCACCTCGCGTTGTAGTGTGGAGTCCATGGCCACCCGGTTGTTCACACCTGTCAGAGGATCTTTTAAGGCCATTTGCAAGGCATGCTTGTATTTTAAGGCATTGCGCAGCGGATAAACCAGGCTGCACATCAGGTATTCAATCATCATGGTTTCCGGGTCAGTGAATTTCTTGCGGCGCGTAAAGCTCAGTTCGCCCAGCGATTCACCCGCAATTACCAGATGATAGGTACAAGTGTGAGGTGCCGCTTTGCCGACTGCATATTCTATCCCTTGTGGGATATTGCTGTAGGCAAGGCTGGTATATGAAATGAGTTTCGTGATTTCCTTGTGAAATGTTTCAAGCAGCTCTTCCAGGTCAAGCGTGGTTTGAAGTGCTCGCGTGATACGCACACCCTCATCCGCGACCGGTTGTTTTGTCGCAATGGTCGTGGCCTCCATAGGCCATGAGCGGCTGGCCTGAGCCAGATCCGGGTAAGTAAAATCGCGAGTTGAGGATTGTTGCACGGTTTTCATAGAGCAGTACCTCCTTGGGCACGTCTGTTTACCACAGGAATTATATGCAATGGGTACGCTTGTTTACCATAGGAATTATATGCGATAACCATGCCAATTCATTTTTTCGAGGAAAATGCCGACATACTGAAAGAAGTACGGTCCTTTAGCGCCGGTTTTTATTGAAATGCGCAGAATCCCCAGGCTATGCAAGGTGGTTTAATCTGGCGTGTCAAATTGTTGACCGGAAAGTGGCTGAAAAGCAACGGGGATGGTGTCAAAAATATTACTGTCATAAATGTAAGGTGCAATGGCAAATGCAATGTGTAACTGTTAGAAATTCTGGGGATGTGCAATCGGTACTGCATACCTATAAAAACTTGCCTGATCAGAAACTGGGCCAGATGTTGCTTGATGAGGGTTTAATTAGCCAGGCGCAACTTGATGAAGCGCTGGCCAGGCAACGCGTTACGCGAGGTACGCACCTCGGGCAAATGTTTATTGAAAAGGGGGTGGTGACTCAGGAGCAGGTTGATATTGCCATGGCCAAAAAACTGGGCATCCCGTTTGTAAAAATACAGGAATTCCAGGCCGAAATAAATACCATCAACAGATTATCTGCGGAGCTTGCCATGCAGCTTAACGTATTTCCGTTAGCTGAAATAAATGGAAAGCTGATCGTTGCCCTGGAAGATCCCTTCAATCAAAAAGCCATAGAAGCATTGAGATTTAACACCAAGATGAATGTCGAAGCGGTTAAGGCATCATCGCAGGATATCAGTGTAGCAGTACATAAACATTACGGTTCAGTTAATGAAGATGAAGCGCTCGAAGACATGCAGATGGATTCCATGCGAACAGATTCAAAAGCGAATGAATCTACGCATATCATCGAACAGGAAGCACACAAAAAGCCCATCGTTCGCCTTCTGAATGCCATTCTATTACAAGGGATAATTCGTAATGCATCGGACGTTAATATTCGTCCTGAAAAGGACCGTGTAAATATATATTACAGAATCGACGGAAAAATGCATTATTCACAGACGATCAGCAAGCCATTGTTGGCGCCACTGGTGAGCCGTATCAAGATTACGGGGGAAATGGATATTTCCGAGCGGAGATTACCCCAGGATGGTCATGCACGCATAGTGAGGGCAAATCAAAGTATTGATCTGCGTATATCGGTTATTCCCACAGTATGTGGTGAAAGTGTTGTTATTCGTATTCTTGATAAAGCGGCGGGAATGAAGCCGCTTGAAGGTCTAGGGATCCAGAGTAAGGAAGTGGAGATTATTAAAGGGCTTGTGGCAAAGCCCCATGGCTTGTTTTTAGTGACGGGACCGACAGGATCAGGTAAATCAACGACGCTGTGTGCCGTGTTGAATGAAGTTAAAAAAAGAGATCTGCACATTCTTACCGTAGAGGATCCTGTGGAATATGACATAGACGGCATTGAACAAGTGCAGGTTGCTTCTGATCGTGGCTATACGTTTGCAGCGGTGTTGAGAAACTTTCTTCGCCATGATCCTGATGTGATCATGGTGGGTGAAATCCGTGATGAGGAGACGGCACGTGTTGCTAGCAAAGCTGCATTGACGGGACATCTGGTATTTAGTACGTTGCATACCAATACGGCAGTAGGGACGGTGACACGCCTGACGGAAATGGGTATAGAGCCTTATTTGCTGGGTTCTACATTATTGGGCGTGATCTCGCAGCGGCTGGTGAGGCTGAATTGTCCACATTGTTTGCGTGAAGAACAGGTTAATTCGACACTTCGCAGTTTATTGAATCTTGCTGCCACAGATGTATTTTATCGTGGAAAAGGTTGCCAGGCCTGCAATCACATTGGTTATCGTGGGCGTACTACGGTGTGCGAACTGCTGCCGGTCACGCCTGAAATTGCGTTAATGATCAGTCAGGATAAACCTGCAGTCGAAATTACCCAGAAGGCTGTTGAGCAGGGCATGGTACGTATTACTGAGCAGGCCATGATACTTGCCTGGCAAAGAAAGACTTCAATAGAAGAAGTGTTGAGCGTGCGGGTGGATTAGCCCGTCCTGTTCAGGTGATTACCGTGGGCTCCATCCGCCCGGTTTTTTCACGAATGCCTGAAATCTGATTGGCAATGCCGATCAACTCCGCCAGTGCGTCTTGTGTGTCTTGCGCGTGTCGTGCAGAGTCGGCCTCGTAGGCTTCAACATAAATGCGCAAGGTCGCGCCTTCGGTGCCGGTGCCAGATAGCCGGAATACGATGCGCGCGCCATCTTCAAAACCAATGCGTATACCCTGGCCAGTGCTTTTGCTGCCATCAATCGGGTCGGTGTAGCTGAAGTCGTCGCTATAGGCAACACGGCGTGCGCCAAATGTTTTTCCGGCGAGTGTCACCATGTTATCGTGCAGTTGTGCCATGATGTTTTTGGCGATGTTGCTATCGACACTTTCGTAGTCGTGACGGGTATAAAAATTACGTCCGTATCTGGTCCAGTGTTCGCGTAAAATGTCTTCCACCGATTGTTGACGCACGGCAAGAATATTTAACCAGAATACCACCGCCCACAGGCCATCCTTCTCACGCACATGGCTGGAGCCAGTGCCAAAACTTTCTTCGCCGCACAGCGTTACCCGCCCGGCATCCATCAGGTTGCCGAAAAATTTCCAGCCAGTGGGTGTTTCGTAACAGTCGATGTTTAATGCGTGGGCTACACGGTCAATCGCCATGCTGGTGGGCATGGAGCGTGCGACGCCCGCCAGTCCGTACTGATAGCCGGGTGCAAGATGAGCGTTGGCGGCGATGACAGCCAGACTGTCACTGGGGTTAACGAAAAAGCGTTTACCAAGAATCATGTTACGATCACCGTCACCATCCGAGGCTGCGCCAAAATCCGGAGCCTGTGCACCAAACAGCATTTCGACCAGTTCGTGAGCGTACGTAAGATTGGGGTCGGGGTGCCCCCCGCCAAAATCCTCAAGGGGTGTGCCATTCATTACGGTGCCTGCAGGCGCGCCCAGACGCTTTTCGAAAATGTCGTGTGCATAAGGGCCAGTGACGGCATGCATGGCATCAAAGCGCATTCTGAACGTGTTACCTGTGAAAAGCTGACGAATTGCTGTAAAATCGAACAGTGATTCCATCATTTCAGCATAATCATTGACAGAATCAATAATTTCAATCGCCATCTTGCCGAGTTGGAAGTGCCCCAGTGTATCCAGTGGCACATCGTCGGCCTCCAGAATATAATAGTGTTGTAGATGGCGACTATAGGCGTAAATGGCGTCAGTGACTTTTTCGGGGGCCGGACCGCCATTGTCAGTATTATATTTGATGCCAAAGTCGCCGTGGGGGCCGCCAGGGTTGTGGCTGGCTGAGAGAATAATGCCACCAAAGGCCGCATATTTGCGGATGAGACAGGATGCAGCGGGGGTGGAGAGGATGCCGTTATGCCCTACCAGTACCTTGCCAAAGCCTGCGGCGGCGGCCATTTTAAGAATGATCTGGATGGCTTCCCGGTTGTAGAAGCGACCATCCCCACCCAGCACCAGCGTCTTGCCCTTGCCATTTTCCAAAGCATTGAAAATAGCCTGCACAAAGTTTTCAAGATAATGGGGTTGCTGAAAAGTGCCGACTTTTTTGCGCAGGCCCGAGGTGCCTGGTTTTTGGTCGTCAAAGGGTTGGGTGGGTACGGTACGAATGCTCATCTGGGATCCCTCGACATTAAAGTGCTCCCATTCAAGCACAGATGCGTGTGGAAATCGAGCGCTTGATTTTCGGAGTTTAAGGCCCCATATTTTATTTTACATTCGTTTAGAACAAAAAATAACCAAGGAGCCGAGTTGTATATGAGTATAGAGACACACAAAGAAACATTGGGGTTTCAGGCAGAAATTCAGCAATTGCTGAAGCTGATGATTCATTCGCTGTATAGCAATAAAGAGATTTTTTTGCGCGAGCTCATTTCCAATGCCTCTGATGCTGCCGACAAATTGCGTTTTGAAGCGCTCACTGATAACGCCTTGTATGAGGGTGATAGCGATCCCAGGATTCGTGTGTCCTTTGATAAGGAAAAGCGTACGATTACGGTATCGGATAGCGGTATTGGCATGAGTCGCGATGAGGTCATAGATAACATTGGTACCATTGCAAAGTCGGGTACGCGCCAGTTTTTTGAGTCGTTAACAGGTGATCAGGCTAAGGATGCGCGTTTAATTGGTCAGTTTGGTGTAGGGTTTTATTCCGCTTTTATTGTGGCCGATAAGGTGACACTGATTACGCGTCGTGCGGGCGCAGCGCAAAGTGAAGGCATCTGCTGGGAATCAAGCGGCGAAGGTAGCTACACACTGGAATCTGTGGACAAGTCCACGCGCGGGACTGAAGTGACGCTGCACCTGCGTCCGGATGAAGACGAGTTTCTGGATGATTATCGTCTGCGTAATATTATCCGTAAATATTCTGACCATATTTCCTTGCCCATTATCATGAAGACATCTGATCAGGATGCACAAAGTGAAGACGAGACTGTGAATCGTGCTTCTGCGCTATGGGCGCGCCCGAAAAAAGACATTACTGATGAGGAGTACGCCGAGTTTTATAAACATGTGTCGCATGACTTTGAGGAGCCATTGGCACATGTTCATAGTCGTGTCGAGGGTAATCAATCGTATACCACGCTGTTTTATGTGCCTAAACGTGCGCCATTTGATTTGTGGAGTCAGGAGGGTCGCCATGGCATAAAGTTATATGTGCGACGCGTGTTTATCATGGATGATGCCGAACAACTGATGCCCAATTACCTGCGTTTTGTGCGTGGTGTAGTTGACTCTGATGATCTTCCGCTTAACGTCTCGCGTGAGATTTTGCAACGTAACAAGCACATTGACTCGATTCGCACCGCTTCCGTGAAAAAAGTGTTGGGAGTGCTGGAAGATCTGGCGAATAACGATCCGGAAAAATATACCGTTTTCTGGAAGGAGTTTGGTCGCGTGCTGAAGGAAGGCCCGGTAGAAGATTTTTCCAATCGTGAGCGTATTGCCAAATTGTTGCGTTTCTCTTCAACGCATACCGATAGTGATACCCAGGATGTGACGCTGGAAGGCTATATGGTACGCATGAAAACCGGGCAGGACAAAATCTATTTTGTTACTGCAGACAGTTTTTCCGTGGCCAAAAACAGCCCTCACCTGGAAATTTTCCGTAAAAAAGGGATTGAGGTATTGTTGCTATCGGATCGTGTTGATGAATGGTTGACATCGCATCTTACCGAATTTGCCGGCAAGCCCTTGCAGTCCATTGCCAAGGGTGATCTGGATCTGGGCGAGATGGAAGACCAGGTACAGAAGGACGAGATGGAAAAGGCAGCGGGTGAGTTGAAGGACCTTACCTCCAGAATGAAGGACGCATTGGGTGACAAGGTGAGGGAAGTGCGTGTTAGTCACCGCCTGACACGTTCACCTTCATGCCTGGTCGTGGATGAGCATGATATGGCGGTGAATTTTCAGAAAATACTCAAGGCGGCGGGACATGCCGTGCCTTCGACGGCTCCTATTCTTGAAATTAACCCGCAGCACCCCCTGGTGGCACGTTTAAATAATGAAACGGATGCGCAGCGTATTGCCGATTGGACATACATTCTGTTTGATCAGGCATTGCTGAATGAAGGGGGTCAATTGGATGATCCAACTGCTTTTGTGCAGCGCCTGAACGAGATGTTGATGCTGCTGGCCAAATAACTTTCGTGCATTGCGAGACACGTACAGATAAGCACGAGCATCCGGCAGGTTGTTGAGTGCTCGTGTGCTGAAAGGCGTGGCCCGGAAAATCCTTGGGTGATGGTTGGCTTAATATGTTTTTCATTTTATGAAAAACATATTATTTTATGCAGGGCGCCGAGTGTTCCACAAAAAAATACTGGATTGTCTCCTGTTAATAATGCTACCTTGAATATTTTTAGCCAGATATCAGGATATTTTTATGGAAGTTATTGAGCTTACCAAAGAAAACTTTGCTGACACCATTGCCGCGCATGATATCGTAATAGTAGATTTCTGGGCACCCTGGTGTGGTCCGTGCCGTTCGTTTGCGCCTGTTTATGAGCAGGTGGCAGGCCAGTATCCGAATATTGCCTTTGGTAAAATCAATACTGAAGCTGAGCAGGAGTTGGCAGAGAATTTTCAGATTCGTTCGATTCCCACGTTAATGGCGGTGCGTGAAGGCGTGGTTATTTTTATGCAGGCAGGTGCTTTGCCCGCAGCGGGATTGCATGATGTCATTGAAAAAGTGCAGGCTGTCGATATGGTTAAAATCCACAAAGAGATTCAACAAGAAGAGTCTCACCAGGCTTACAATTAAGGTTCCTCAGACTTTAGTGTGGGTTAAGAATAACGTAATCTATAGCGCATGTCTTGCAAAGGAGATGCGCGATGGAAAGCAAAGAATTGTATTGGTGCCTGCTTGGACTTAACGAACCA
>JAHFRW010000086.1 GCA_023266055.1 Gammaproteobacteria bacterium
ATCTATCTGGTGGGCTACTTCCGCTCGCGATTTTGCATTACCATCCCAGTCACAAAGGGATACATATCATGCTTAATTGTGAAACTGATCGAGATTACTTGGGTCGCCTATTGCCCGGGGCTCCAGAGCTTACGCTCATTACACCGCAAGGTCTGAACCCGGCCGACGTCACAGACCGCCTTAAGCTTGTAAGTATTTTTTGTCGCTGTTGTGGGATTGCACTGGGCGAAGGCGGGCTGCTGCCATGAAGCCAGATTTTTGCAAATCGTTGGCGTGGCGCGAAACACCGGAGGGTGGGCAGTTAATTACCCCGTTTCATTTTGATGATGGCGACAACATCGTAATTTTTGCCCGCCGTTTATCGCAAGGCTGGCGATTGGACGACAATGGTGAAGCTTTATTTCGCCTTGCCACAAGCGGTGTTGATCCTGAATCCGAACGCGTACAAGCACGTATTGTAGATCTACAGTCATTGCTGGGTGTGCAGTGTGACGAGGACGGAGAAACGCTCTATTCACTGGCAGACAATTCTACTGTTGCCGAGCGAGCCTTTGCCGTTGCCGAAGCGGCTGCACAACTCATCGCGCTGTCCTGTTTACGACAACAAACACGCCAGCCTTCCGGTTTTCGTGAGCATGTGATGGATATTGTTGAACAAGTTGCAAAGTCTGCCAATATCACCATGCGCCGTGATGTGCCAGCCGATGAAAGCCAATCCATTCTGGTGGATGCGTACCTCGTAGCACCCCGTCCCATAATGATTATTGCTGCAACAACCACACTACGGTTGATGGAAGCCGAGATGGTCTTTCTCGACTGTTCACGCCGCAAAGAGCCAGCTTACGTTTTAGCTTTGGTCGAAGATGCTCGCGCAATTGGCATCAAACAATACACACGAGCAAACTACTACACCGACAAAACTGTAGAGTTTACCAGTGACATGGCCATTGCTGATTTAATTCGCGGTCAGATCCTCCCCCCGCTACATTAGCGGGCGCCCCGAAAATATTCTATTTAAGTGTCCGCGCCACACCCTGCGAACTCTGCCTCGCCCTCTCCACGCTATTCAGCGCCCCCTCATCCATTCCGCCCAGTATATACACCGTTTCGTTATGCACCACCACCGCTGCGGCGCTTCTCGCGACATTGAGCTTTCCGGCAAATGACCAGTCACCCACATGGCCCTGCGTGTCGATGGGCGCGCGCTCTACGCTGTCCAGTCGATATTGTCCGTCGTGCCCGCCCAGCATATAGATCTGATTGTTCATGGCAAACGCTGCCGCGATAAAGCGCGGGATTTGCAGGGTGGTGCGTTCAACGCGCCAGGGCAGCAGCGTGCCGTCAGATTGTACTGAAGTCATTTCCGCGTCGCCATAGCTGATGTTTTGCGCATTGCGCACATGCCCGCCCAGCAAATAAATATGATTCCTGAAAATGGCAGCGGAGTGAATGTAGCGGTCGATGGTTGATTCTTCCTTTTCGGCTTGCCACGCGCCCAGAAAGCCATCGGGCTGGAGCGTGGCGCGCTCCACGGATTTCAGGAATATCCCGTTATATCCACCAATGGCATATACCTGATCATTGTATGCTACGGTTTTCAGGCCACGTCGCGGTGTGGTCAGGTAATTGTGCAGTTGCCATGGGCCAAGACTGCCATCCGCATTAATCTTGGCGCGTTCTACCGAGGCGATGGGCTGGTTGTCATCGCCTCGTGGCCCGGTGGCGCCGCCCAGTGCGTAAAGATAGCCGTTCATTCCGACAGTGGCGAGATAAAAGCGACCTTCGGCGAGGGCTGAGGTGGTATGCCATGCGCCGAGCGTGCCATCCGGATTAATGCGTGCGTATTCCACGGGTTTTACATAAGCATCGTCATCATTAATGCCGCCCACCACATATAAATGGTCATTAACGGCCGCCGCGGCCAGCGCGCGGCGGGGGTATTGAAAGTTGCCGGCGGGAACCCAGCCGGACAGGCCCATTGGTGTGGCATCCGTCACGCGGGGTGTCTTGCTGTTAAGTAGCAAAAACGCCAGTATTGCCACCAGTGCAATGCCAATGCCGGCGAACACCCGGGGGGTGGATGTGTGGGGGGACGTCATAGGTTCAAGATAATACCATCGTGTTGTGCGTGGTTGGCTTTTTCTGTGGCGCATACGTATAATATGCGCATGATCTCACGACTCACCTTACAATCTGCCCGCCCTGAGGGGGCTCCCGTGCATAAACATCTGTGGCGACTGCCCCTGTCAGTCCATCGCAGCATGTTGTCTTGAATCCGGTTTTTACCTTGTATTGACATTCACAACATTGGCTGCGGATCTTGCCGCAGTGATTGTTGCCGCTATACCACAAGATCCGTTGCCCGCCCTGTAAGTCAGGGAAAAGGAACATTTTGTGGCACATACCTCCTCCGTACCCAGTAACCGCTACGCCGTGATCGGCGCCCTTTACGCCTTTATCGCCGCCGTGGCCTTTTCCGGCAAGGCGATACTGGTCAAGCTTGCCTACCTCCATGCGGTGGATGCCGTCACCCTGCTGGCATTGCGCATGTTGTTTGCGCTGCCTTTTTTTATAATCATGGCTGTCTGGGCGGCGCAGCGCGAAAGCGCGGCTAACCTGACCCGGCGCGACTGGGGATTGCTGGCTGTGCTTGGCGTGCTGGGCTACTACCTTGCCAGCCTGCTGGATTTTCTGGGGCTGCTCTACATCTCTGCCAGTCTGGAGCGTCTCGTCATATTCCTGTACCCCACGCTGGTGGTGGTGTTATCCGCCGTATATTTCAAGCGCCGTATCACGGGTCGCGTTGTCGTGGCGCTTTTGCTCAGTTATGCAGGCATCGCGCTGGTCTTTGCGCATGATGTCAATCTTGATCAAAAAGATATCATCCTCGGCGGGGCGCTGGTGTTTGCCAGTATTCTGGTGTATGCCATCTACCTGATTGGCAGCGGTGGCATCATTGCCCGACTCGGCTCCGCACGCTTTACCGGCTATGCCATGACCATTTCCTGCGGGGTAGTGGGCGTGCATTTTGCCGTGGCAAATCCGATGGACGCGTTGGTTCAGCCCATGCCTGTCTATGGGTTGGCCCTGATCATGGCAATTTTCTCGACAGTATTACCTGCCTTATTGTTGTCTGAAGGGATCCGTCGCATCGGCGTAGACAAAACGTCGATCATTGGCTCGATCGGCCCGGTTGCCACCCTGGTGCT
>JAHFRW010000066.1 GCA_023266055.1 Gammaproteobacteria bacterium
CGTCAGCATGACGCAGCAAGCCGCCAGGCCGCGTCACTTGTGGCATAGAAGAAGCTGCACCAGAAACCCGGTGTGGCGGACAAACTTGAGTCCGGTAGCCGCAAAGGGTGGCCCGGCACCAAGCCGGGCCGGTGAAAACAACGGAAAATCACTCTTCAGTTCACCTGAGCGGCGTTAGGGCAATATTTGCTCTTGAGTTGGCGGGGGGTTGGCGGGGGGGGTTGCAAGAAGCTCTCCTGTCATTTACTTGGTCGAACTCACCAGATTATCCAGATATTTCTCGGCATCCAGCGCCGCCATGCAGCCTGAACCAGCCGAGGTAATGGCCTGACGATACACATGATCAGCCACATCACCGGCGACGAACACGCCCGAGATGCTGGTCGCCGTAGCATTGCCACTGGTGCCGCTTTTGATCTTGAGATAGCCGCCATTCATTTCGAGCTGCCCTTCAAACAGACTGGTGTTGGGTTTATGGCCAATCGCCACAAACACACCCTGCACAGCTATCTCTTTGGTACTGCCATTCTGTACACCCTTGATACGAATGCCGTTCACGCCCTTGGCGTCACCCAACACTTCATCAAGGGTATGGTTCCATTCAATGGACACCTTGCCACTGTTTACCTTTTCCGTTAAATGATCTGCCAGAATCTTTTCTGACTTGAATTTGTCACGGCGATGCACCACCGTCACGTGCGACGCAATATTGGAAAGGTAAAGCGCTTCTTCTACCGCCGTGTTACCCCCTCCAATCACGGCCACCGGCTGGTTGCGATAGAAAAAGCCATCGCAGGTCGCACAGGCCGACACGCCACGGCCACGAAACGCTTCTTCAGAGGGCATACCCAGATACATCGCCGAGGCGCCGGTGGTGATGATCAGCGCATCACAGGTGTATACTGCATTATCACCCGTGAGACGGAACGGGCGCTGCTGCAACTCTGCCTTGTTGATGTGGTCAAAGACCATCTGCGTACCAAAACGCTCGGCATGCTGGCGCATACGCTCCATTAATTCCGGGCCTTGTACGCCGTGAGCATCACCGGGCCAGTTATCAACATCGGTAGTGGTCATTAATTGACCGCCTTGCTCAATACCCGTGATCACCACCGGCTTGAGATTGGCACGTGCAGCATACACGGCAGCCGTATAACCTGCGGGGCCAGAACCTAAAATCAGCAGACGATGGTGTTTTGTTTCGCTCATGGAAAAATACCGTTTAGGCGTGCCCCCCTAAATTATGAATGGGCACAATGTCGTTAGGGACTGTATAATAAGCCAATCGCCGACTATCGGCAAACATATGAGAGGATAACCCGCTTGGCCCAGGCAACTCGCAAAAAAAACGGAAAGCTGCCACTGCTTACCCAGGTAAACCGTAGCGTCAGCCGCGGCCTGCGTGAGGGCGCGCTGCTGGTGCTGGGAGCCATTGCCATTTATTTGCTGGTATCACTGGTAACATACCACCCCTCCGACCCAGGCTGGTCGCATACCGGTTTGAGTGACAAGGTGGCAAACAGCGGCGGCGTGGCCGGCGCCTGGTTTGCCGATGTTTTTTTGTATGTATTTGGTTATTTTGCCTACCTTTTCCCCGTGATGGTCGGCGTAGGCGGCTGGTTTTTGTACAAGGAACACGAGCAGCCTGAACCCGTCCATCTAGCCTTAAGGTCACTTGGCGGTGTTTTGACCATGACGGCCGGCAGCGGCCTGGCCACGTTGCGTTTCAGCGGTGAAACGTCGTCATTACCACTGAATTCCGGTGGTATTCTGGGTGACATTGCCGCCAACACCCTCACCCACGCTTTCAGCCCTGTCGGTGCTACATTGTTTCTGCTGGCCCTATTTCTGGCCGGGGTAACATTATTCACCGGGTTATCGTGGTTCCGGCTCATGGACACGACGGGGCATCTTGCCATTCAGTCCTTTGAAAAGGCCCAGGTTGCCTGGAGTAATTTCAAGGAATACCTGGCAGGCCGACGTGCCCGTCAGGTACGCACCGATGCGCTGGAGGCAGACAAGAAAAAGAGCGAGCACCGCACACCGGTACGTATTGAACCCGTCATCAAAAAAGTCGAACCCAGCGCCCGTGTCGAAAAAGAGCGTCAAATGCAAATGTTTGAACAGGTCACCGCCACTGACCTGCCACCCTTGTCATTGCTGGATGCTCCCGAGCCACACAAGGCCACCGTCTCGCCGGCGGCACTGGAAGCCATGTCGCGTCAGGTTGAAATGAAGCTCAAGGATTTCGGCGTCGATGCGCAAGTGGTTGAAGTACATCCCGGCCCGGTTATCACACGCTTTGAAATACAACCTGCGGCAGGCGTCAAAAGCAACCAGATCAGCAATCTCTCAAAAGATCTCGCGCGTTCACTGTCTGTTATCAGCGTACGTGTGGTTGAAATCATTCCCGGTAAGTCGGTGGTGGGTCTGGAAATTCCCAACGAACACCGTGAAACCGTGCGCCTGAGTGAAATTCTCAGCGCCAAGGAATACGAAAACGCCGCCTCGCCACTGAGCCTGGCACTGGGCAAAAGCATCTCCGGCGTACCGATAGTGGTTGATCTGGCCAAAATGCCACACCTGCTGGTAGCAGGCACCACGGGTTCGGGTAAATCCGTGGGCATTAACGCCATGATTCTGAGCCTGCTCTACAACGCCACGCCCAAAGACGCGCGGCTGATCATGATCGACCCCAAAATGCTGGAATTGTCGGTCTATGAAGGCATTCCCCACCTGCTCACACCCGTGGTCACCGACATGAAAGAAGCTGCCCAGGCATTACGCTGGTGCGTAGCGGAAATGGAACGACGCTATAAACTGATGGCCGCCATGGGCGTGCGTAACATTGCCGGTCACAACCGCAAGGTACAAGACGCCATCGACGCCGAAACACCAATTGCGGATCCTTTCTTCAAGCCCGCCGAAGGACTCGTCTGCCCCACGCTCGCACCCTTGCCTTATATCGTCGTCGTCATCGACGAGCTGGCGGACATGATGATGGTGGTCGGCAAAAAAGTCGAAGAACTCATCGCACGTCTGGCGCAAAAGGCGCGCGCCTCCGGCATTCATCTGATATTGGCCACACAGCGCCCGTCAGTAGACGTGATCACCGGCCTGATCAAGGCCAACATCCCCACACGCATCGCGTTTCAGGTGTCATCCAAAATCGACTCGCGCACTATCCTCGATCAAATGGGCGCCGAACAACTGCTCGGCCACGGCGACATGCTGTTTCTCGCCCCCGGTACCGGCATCCCGATACGCGTACACGGTGCATTCGTTGCCGACCACGAAGTGCATAAGGTCGTGGCGCAACTCAAGCGTGGCGGCGAACCGCAATACCTCGAAGAAATCCTGCAAGGTGAAGACCTGGGTGGCGGCGATTATCTCGGCGAGGATCAACCGCCCGGGGGTGGCGATTCCGATCCCCTTTACGATCAGGCGCTGCGCATCGTCACCGAATCACGCCGCGCGTCGATCTCCGGCGTGCAACGCCGCCTTAAGATCGGCTATAACCGCGCGGCGCGGCTCATTGAAGAAATGGAACGCAGTGGCGTCGTCGGCCCCCTGCAATCCAATGGCACCCGCGAAATCTTCGCGCCGCCACCGCCATCGAATAATTAGCCAGAGCACTCCACAAAGAGTCTATGCGATCACTCGAAAAATTCAAACAACGTGTACGTCGCCTCAAAGCTGAAACTTTTGCGCTTTATCTTGCCGCACGTCATCCATCAACGCCATGGTACGCAAAAATGCTGGTCGCTTTTATTGTGGCTTATGCGTTGAGCCCCATCGATCTGATTCCGGATTTCATACCGGTGCTGGGCTACCTCGACGATCTGATTTTAATTCCCATAGGCATTGCCTTGGCCATCAAGCTGGTGCCACCCGCCGTTTTAACTGAATGTCGGACACGCTCACAGGAAACATTGGTAAACGGTAAACCTGTAAGCCGCGTCGCGGGCGCTGTCATTATCACACTATGGCTGGTGTTGGCGGCACTGGGTATCGTATGGGGTTACGCGACATTCGCACCCACCGCTCTATGAAGGGCACCTCTATAAATTCGCTGAAGCCACGCTGGTGGCGTTGGAAAGTCGCTCAAAATGCTCATTTACAACGCGTAAACTCCGCTTTTTCGCGACTTTCCGCCTTGCCAGCGCGGCTTGATCGAATTTATAGAGGCACCCTGAAAACAGACACAGGAGTAGAACACACCATGATCCATTGGTTCACACGCCCACTTTTAATTATCCTGCTGTGCACCACCAGTCTTACGCATGCCGCAAGCGGTAATGAACGCATTCAGCAATTTTTCACCGAAGTAAAAAGCCTGCGTGCCGATTTTGAACAAACCGTTACCGACAGCAAAGGCAAGATTATCCAGGATGCCAAAGGCACCTTCGTATTGCAACGCCCCGGCAAATTTCGTTGGGATTATCGCGCACCCTACGCGCAGTTAATTGTGGCAGACGGGCGCAAACTGTGGATTTATGATGCTGATCTGGAACAGGTCACCGTCAAAAAACTTGACAGTGTACTGAGCGGCACTCCCGCACAACTCCTGAGTGGTGCACGTTTTCCCGAACAGGATTTTATTGTGTTACCTAAGGGTCAGCGCAATGACCTGGACTGGTTTGAACTTACACCAAAAGCAAGTGAAAAGGATTTTGAAAAAGTACAGATGGGCTTTGATCAACGTGACTTACGCATGATGAAAATCAGCGACAATTTTGGCAACACCACCCATCTAAAATTCAACAACCTGCAACGCAACCCCAGCATTGAAGCCAGCGCATTTGTGTTTACGCCGCCCAAAGGTGTGGATGTGGTGGGTGAATAAGCGTTCAAGAAATCCTCCAGACTCACACCATCATCATGAAACGGAGAGTGTTTATGAAAACATATCTGCTGGCTGCATCTACTGCCATGAGTCTGGCCCTGATAAATACACCCACCGCAGCGGCTGACAGTGCCCTGACCATTTACAGTGGCGACTACGAGGCCGTCGCACAATCCGACACCCGTGCTGGCGGCCCAGGCTTTGCCTTGTTTGAGAACAACATTGGCTTTGATCTCAAAAGTGGCGACAACGAGGTATCACTGGGTGGCTTGCCGCATGGCATGGATTCCAGTTCACTCGTACTACGTCCCACGGGCAGCGCAAAAATACGCGGCCAGCGCCTTGATTTCGCCATTGCGGGCCATGATGAATTGCTGCGTCGCGCCCTCGGCCAAACCATCACCGTCGACTACACCCTCGGTAATGATCGGCAAACTTATACCGGGCAATTGATCTCAGCCGGCAATGGCCTGACCTTGAAACTCGACGATGGCCGCATCAAGGTATTATCAAACTACACCAGCTTTGAATTGGCACGCCTGCCCGACGGCATAGTGACTGAACCGACCCTGCGCTGGAACATCCGCAGCCCGGAGACGCAGCGCGAAAATTTTGCACTTTCATACGCCACGTCGGGTTTGGCCTGGCGTACAGAATATCGGGTGAATGTGCAGGGCTTCGGCAAAGATTGCAAAATGGATATGGAAGGCGCAGCGATGGTGATCAATCATTCCGGTGCCGACTTCAATAATGTGATGCTGACTCTGGTGGCAGGACAACCGAATCGTACGCCGTCCGCCATGCCAGAAACGAGGGTGACCGCCGCACCGATAGTGCGTAAAAATATGATGATAGCGGACAGCGCGCCTGCCGTTGAAGCCTCCGGTGAATACCGGGCCTATAAACTGCCGAATACCGGCTCCCTGCCACAGGGCAGCGTACAACGATTGCCATTGGTCAACCTCACCCATAACATTACCTGCGAACGTCGCTACGAAACACATCATGACCTGGGAGACTGGATGCCACCCCACCCTATTATCGACGCCAATTATGGGGCGGAGGATGATCAGACAGTGTCGGTATTGGCGACCCTGCGTTTCAAAAACAGTAAAGCAGCAAATCTGGGCATGCCCTTGCCCGCAGGTCGCATGCGTATGTTCGATGACAGGGAGTTTCTCGGTGAAGCCAATATCAACCATACTGCTGCTAATCAGGATGTCGCGTTACAAATTGGCCATGTATTTGATCTAAAAGCGACACGCTCACGCGAAGATTTTCAGATTGACCGCCACGCCCGCAGTATGGTCGAGCGAATCAGCATCAAGCTGATAAATTCCAAAGCACAGGCGGCGACTGTGCGTGTGAACGAACGCCTGCCGCGCTGGAGCCACTGGGAAATGGTATCGAGCAACCTGCCCTTTGAAAAACGTAATGCGCAAAGGGTGAGCTTCGATGTGCCCATCGTGGCCAACAGCGAAACCACCCTGACCTATACCGTGCGTTATCGCTGGACACCTGACGTCAGACTGCCAAACTGACTTTTAGCACATCTAGCTTATAACGCCTTTAACATGCGTGTCATCGCTTTTATCAGCACCTCGGTTTCTGCTGCATTCAAGTGACACGCAAACAACCCCTCAATCTGTTCGCCATACACCGGCCACATGGTTTTTCGTGTCTCCAGCCCGGCCTGCGTAATCACGCAATACGACCCGCGCCGATCATCCGGGCAGGGCTCACGATACAACAGACCGGCGGCTACCAGGCGATCTGCCAGGCGGGTTAAATTACTGCGCGACAGCACCACCCGCTTGGCCAGATCATGCATACGCAATCGCTGATCCGGTGCTTTTTCCAGCTCCCACAACACGTCATACCACGCCAACGGGGGAAGTTTGGCACGTGTCAACGCCTCGTCAATACGCTCTATTAAACGGCTATGCGTTGCCAGAAAGATAGGCCAGACACGGCTTTTCGGGTCATTTTCATTCGGTATAGGCATTTGTTTTACCTCATAAAATTACTCTCAGCCCCCATCATCTCAAAATATGATTGCAATTGCAATCAATTTATGCCAGTATATAGTTGCATTTTCAACTACTTTAGTGATATCTCAAGGAGATCGTCATGCCCAAAACACTCTCACTTAATGAATTACAAACCCGACTTCAGGCCAACCCCGGTATCGTCATGCTGGAGGCGCTGCCAGAAAAATATTATCAGGACTGGCACCTGCCGGGCGCCCGACACATGCCTCACGACACAGTGGACGCACTTGCACCGGCGTTAATACCCGATAAATCGTCAGAAGTCGTTGTTTACTGCGCCAGTAATACCTGCCAGAACTCACATATCGCGGCCAGGGTTTTGACGCAACTGGGGTACAGCAATGTGGCAGTGTACGCCGGCGGAAAAGAAGAATGGCACGACGCGGGGCTGCCTGCACAACGTAACTGAGTGATAGATTACCCGAGGAAACGCGGAGTCTCACGGGTTTGCTGCAGCTACTTGTTAGCTGCAGCTGTTGCAGCGTCTATTCGCCTACAGGCAGGTTGATGAAAATCATTCGGGACATGATTTTTGTGAGCATATAACGAGGCTGTAGAAAAACCCAAAAACAACCGGGCTCATCCTGCAACCGATATTTGGTTAAAATTGTTTTTGTAATTTGTCATCATTTTTAAATGGCGTAAATGATTTATTCTATAATTTAGGAAAAATGCATCTTTTCCTTCCATTTCATGCCGCCAACCTTCCATAATTCGCTCACTTCTCTAGGTATGCACTATACAATACAATGGCCACTGGCCTTGTACCTTCTTTGTTACCACGTAGACTAAATCGTTTTAGCCCTTTGTTGGAACCGATGTGGGCAAACACCGGTTCTACGACCGACATGCAGTGGGTTTTTATTTCGCAGTGGTGGCATTGCATTAATCGTCCTTCGAAAAAGGCTTTGAGGTTGCCATGTTCATCGGTGCCGGTATGGCGATAACGGATGGTTTCACCTGCCGGGCATGGGCAGGTCATGCTAATGGGATCGAAGATAAACTCCCTGGCGAGTAGGCGATTTTGTTTGGTTGTTGTTTTTCCGGTTGTTTTGCCGGTGAGGGTGCGGTTACCGTATCTGGTTTTATGATCGGTAAACTTTTCATCGCGGCGGCGGAATTTATTGTCCGGAATGTAGCCATCCATGTTTTGTTCATATAAGTATTGCATGTTGGATTCGTTGGCATAGCCGGTATCGGCTGTGACTACCGTATCTTCTTGAAAGATAGTGTTGTTGATCCCCAATCGCGGGTAACACGCTTTAATAGTATTCAGTACGGGCGGCAGCGTGTGATGTTCCCGGCCTTCGCCGAAGGCTTGGGCATGAATAATGATTTGATGTTTTTTATCGGTGGCGGCAATACCGGTATATCCTTGTATCGTGCCTTTGCTGGTGGACATTTTGGCGCTGTCGTTATCGGTGATATTACTTTTTACTTCTTTTGGTTTTTTCCCCTGGCCCATCCGTGGGCTTTCGGCGTTTAAAAATGGGTCAATCCGGTCAAAGGCTTTGTTGAGTGTGTCGATCGATTGCTGGGTGCGTTGTAAGCGTATCTCATCGCGGGATTCGCTCTGATCCATTTTTTTGTGTTCATTCAAATGGTAACGGATGTGACGTTTGATTTTGTCGCGTTTCTGCGTCCGTTCTTTAAAAGTGCCTGACCATTCTGTTGCGGCATTGGTGGTGAAGTGTGGCACGCTATCGTATGACAGCGCCTTAAAAATAATATGGGTTTTGCAATACCATGGGATTTCGCCGCTGGAGGTGATGCCTTCTTGCAATTGATCCTCGTAGTTAAGGGCAATCATGGCGGTTTGTTTGTAGTGATAGGGTTTGAATTTTGGCATATTCATAACGCCGTTTAATTTTCGCCATTTTATCAAAGTTATTTGTTGTGATGGGGTTTTTCTACAGCCTCAACGTAGAGCTAACCGGCGCTGCGCGGCTTTATCGCGCAGCGTCCAACGACCGAAGGGAGCGAGGTTGAGCGCGGGGTTGGGTAACAGCTGCTAGATACTCACAGTGAAGCAGCAATCTTGCGAAACCGCTCTGCCTCCGGTTGGTTCGCTAACGCGTCCGAGTATTTTTCGTAAAGCAATTTGAAAAAGTGACGACCTTGGGCCGAGTACTTGGTGGAGTGTTGCTGAAGCAAAGGTTCCAGTCGAACCATAAACGGAATTCCCTCGCTGAGTTTCTTGGCTTCCAGGTACGTGGCGCAAAGTTCGGATATCGTGATGCTGGTTAGGAATGCATCACTACCATAGAGTTTTTCATCAAGCGCCAGCGCTTGCTTCAATACTGTTTCCGATTCATCAAACTTTCCGACTTTGCGCTTTACACGCCCTAAATCAAAAAGGGAGTTTGATTGAATCGCAGGTTCAAGATTTCCGAGCCTGACGTTCTCGGCGGCACGGTAGTACGCCTGTTCTGCTGTAGCCCAATCACCCTTTGCTTCGGCAAGCACCCCTTGTTTTTTATAGTCTTGATACGTGACGCGATTGATTGGATTCGCGCATGCGGAAACTAACAGGATAACCGCGCATATGAGGGCTCGTTGCATTTGTTTCTCCGTTACCCAACGAGGCTGTAGAAAAACCCCCGGCAATACCGAGAATACGAAAATCAGGGGGTGGCAAAACCCCTCCCCGTGGTGAGATCGTCGTCTACAGCGCCTGACGGGAGGTCGCAATTTTTCGGTTTTCACAATATTTTCCTGTTCGGAGGTTTTTCTACAGCCTCAACGTTGAGATAACCGGACCACCCAACAGCGTAGCTGTTGGGTGGTCCGGTTAATTGATGAGTTAGAGTGACTGTTCATGACGGCCACGGATTTGAATAACAGCTGCATGGGCAACCAAGATAAAAAGAGGAAGTACCGTAAACAATGCAGTGCGGGGGCTAAATACTTGATACACATAAAATCCTATATACGCACCAGCCGCGCAGGCTAGCCAACACTGAGTGCCAAAATTAAACCGCTGGCCTTTAATGGTTGCGATAACAAGACGTGCCGCCACCCACATGGCGAGAGCACCAATGATGAAGAGGCCTGGCGCCAAAAGGATTGTGTAGAGCGGTGTGTCACTGCGCCCTGTTGCATAGTGAACCAGCATATACAGGGTGACGCCGGCAAGTGAAGGCAACAATACGACCATAAATGCCAAAGACGGCCCCCCTAGAACTAGTGCCTCAATGCTAAACAGAGTTCTGTTATTTGCCATGTGACTCTAATGCCCATTCATCTGCTAAGGATTTAATTAATGCGTCTTGATCCATATACATAGTGTATCTATTAATGTTCATATCATGAAGGTCCTTCATTATTTTTGCTTTTGATGTTTTATTTACTTCTATTTCAATTATTTTGTGATCATTCACGTCGCTCTTTGCAACCTCTTTGAATGGAATAAATTCCCATGTCCTTCTTTCCCCTGTCTCTGTATAGACGATAGGTATCAAATATTCTGACTGCTGTGATAGATGTCTCTTTCCAACCTCAACGTACCTTCCAATATGCCTATAATCCGGTACGTTATTGCCGCCACTTCTGATTTCTGGTGGTATATAAACAAATAGCTTGCCATCAGTTTTTGTTCTATTAAAGTCTTCACAAGCAAAAAACAATGCAACATGTAATGATCTACTCCAATCAATTAATGGAGTTGGGAATCCGTGGCACCTTAAGTACGCCAAATATTCCATTTCAGGAAGTTCCCAGCTCCCTTTTTCATATTCATCAAAATCAAACGGGTATCCAGTTCCAGTTGCTTCTCTTTTGAATTTTCTATCTATTAGTGGGTTAATCAGTGTTTTATAAGCATCTATTCGAAGGTAGTAGTCGTTACATCCTATTCTTTCATTTCCGTGCCGTTCTAGTGAAGTTTCAATTTCCCACTTTGAATCAGACTGACCACGATACAGAATGCCATCACTTCGCCCAACATCTGACTTTATCTTCTTGATTTTGTCCACATATTCGTTAATATCTGAGATCATTTATTGGCCATCATTTAATGCATAACGCAGAGGTAAGGGGCCGCGCTTCAACGCAGTTCCAGCGGAACGAAGTGGAGCGGTCTTGACCGCCGTGTTAGAGCGTAACAACGTGTACCTCCCCTGCATACTCACCTATCAATGAGGCGGCGAACTCAACCGCATCGTCAAGACTTTCGTCGGGATGTGATGACGTAAGTACAAATGGTCGTTTTGAACTACCATCACCCACAACGATTTCATCAATGATGTCTTCGATTTTGGCGCAGTCCTTTCCGACCACTCCAATAAAGGCAATGTCATCTTCAATGAATTGCTCAATCATTGCATCAAGCTGCGGTTGATAACCAGCAGGACAATAAAGGACAATTTTTCGACCGTATGGCATAAGAGCTCTAACGTTTTTGGTAACTGGAATTTTGATCAACTAATTAGTGCCCATCCATAAATAGGGCATTTTATAAAAATTCCGGCACGCAAATAATTTTTATATCGGTGATCATGTCTCAGCTCAATGTGAGCCATGCATTTTTCTGCAATTCTGTTTT
>JAHFRW010000018.1:0-22032 GCA_023266055.1 Gammaproteobacteria bacterium
ACGGCGAATCGGGGCCAGCGATATAAGTCGTCAAAATGATAGATAATGTAACGCTCTTCTGGGATAAGCTGTGCCTAACGGGAGGTTTCTCCTGATGTGTGGTTGGGCTGCATTGCCGGAGGCGTTTTTAGGCATGCTTAAATTTTAAGCACGCGTGTGCCTTACGGTATTATTTTTAGCAATTATCTGGAGTTCTGTATGATTAACAATGATGTGCTACGCAGTATTCGCTACGCGCTGGATCTGAGTGACCCAAAAACCGTGGAGATCATCAAGCTGGCGGGGCATGATATTGATCGGCCTGCACTCGTGGCGCTTTTAAAAAAGGAGGACGAGGAAGGTTATGTTGAATGTGATGATATAATCATGCGAGCCTTTCTGGATGGATTGATTATCTTTAAACGAGGTAAGAGTGACGCCAAACCGGATCAGCCTCAAAAAACGAACGCGCCTTTGCACAATAATGACATCTTAAAAAAGCTGCGGATTGCATTTGAGTTGAAGGAAGATGATCTGCACCAGATCATGAAGCTGGCGGATTTCAGTATTTCAAAACCGGAATTAAGTGCGCTGTTCAGAAAGGAGGGCCACAAGAATTATCGTAAATGCGGTGATCAGGCGCTTAGAAATTTTTTAAAGGGCCTGACCATGCGTCTCAGGGGTTAGTGGTGCCAGGGGACGCTATATGGTTTCTCTCGTGCCTGCCGTCCCCCGAATTATTACGTGAAGGTATGTTGTATCCCGATTGCTAACCAGAGGCTATTCCCATGAAAAAAATTACCCTTCATCTCCAGGCCGAGTTGGAAATTCCTGACCATTGGGAAATTGTTGAGCTTGATCATGGTGCCCAGATGCTGAAAATCGGCGACAAGTTTGTTGATTTTGATATTGCGCCGCTTACGGCAACGTCAAACGAGGAAGACACGGTCTGGACTGACGAAGATGAAGAGGTGACCGCGCAGGTGCTCGATGCGGTGACGGGCCTGGATACGATGCTGGAACTGGATTAACGACCCTTCCGGAAACGCACGACCCCGTTCAGTGTCCGCTCTGTTTAGGGCGGTTGGGCGCGTTGCGCATATGACCCTGTGGTTGTGCGCTAGAGGTGGCCGGTGTCTACCCTCTGGCTGGATGTTGAAAAAGGCCATCCAGGGCCGTTTTCAACGCACAAAGCAAAAAACGCGCTTTTTGCTTTGTTCCAGTTCTCCAGCGTGTAAGCCGTGCATTCATACAACGAACACAGGCTGTTTTTCAACAACCCCCTAGAGAATCCCACGCGGGCATTCAGATACGATTATAATCTCACCCACATGCAAGCTTATATACAACCGTTACTTGATTGGGTAGCCCTTAACCAGACGTGGGCAGGTCTGGCCGTTTTTGTGCTTTCGGTTTCCGAATCGCTGCTGATTGTCGGGCTGTTTATTCCGGGCACGATTGTGATGTTCGGCGTGGGTGCGCTGGTCGCTGCCGGAGTGCTGGATCTGTGGGAGACGCTGGGGTGGGCGGCACTGGGCGCGGTGGTGGGCGATGGTATCAGCTTCTGGATAGGCTATTACTATAAGGATCGGCTGCGCAGGATGTGGCCGTTGACGCGCTTTCCGGGATTGATCAGCCGTGGTGAGGGCTTTTTTCTGAAGCACGGTGGCAAAAGCGTGTTGTTCGGACGTTTTGTTGGCCCGGTGCGGCCCATTATTCCAACCATTGCGGGCATGATGGGCATGTCGCCGGCACGGTTTACCGTGGTTAATGTGGTTTCGGCGTTGATCTGGGCGCCCGCGTATACCTTGCCCGGTGTGGTGTTTGGTGCATCCATGGGGTTGGCGTCAGAGGTGGCGTCGCGTCTGGCGATCTGGGTGGTGGGGTTGGTGGCAACCTTGTGGCTCACGGTGTGGGGTGTGCGCCGTTTGTTCATGGTGTTGCAGCCACGTGCCAGCGCTATGTTGATGCGGGCGGCGGCGTGGGGACAGAAATACCCTCCGTTGAGGGGTGTTACGGCAGCGGTGCTTGATCCCAACCATCCCGAGCTGAAGGGGTTGCTGACACTGGCGGTGATATTGGTGGTAGCCTCGGCGGCGTTCATGTGGACGTTGACGGGTGTGATGGCGAATGTGGCGGGCAATGTGGTCGGCGATAACCCGCTGTCTTATCTTGACAGCTCCACCGCGAATTTAATGCAGAGTTTACGTACCCCGTGGGCCGACCAGGTGATGGTGTTGTTGTCCGGGCTGGGCGATGTGGTGGTGGTGGTGTCTCTTTCGTTGGCAATGCTTGCCTGGTTGTGGTGGCGGCGGCGCTGGTTTGCGGCGGCGCACTGGTGTGCGGCGGTAGGTCTTGGTGCGTTGTTGCCATTGATTTTGCAGCTGATGCTTAATGTGCCGCGTCCCGAGGCGATTTACAGCACGCTCATCACGCTGGGTTTCCCCAGTGGTTATGCCACGGTCAATATGGTGATGTATGGTTTTCTTGCCGTGCTGGTGGCGCGCGAACTGCCGGGGCCGCAGCGCTGGTTGCCCTATGCGGTGGCGGGGTTGCTGATCGCGGCTATCTCACTGTCGCATATGTATCTGGGTATCCGGTCGTTGTCTGATACGGTTGGTGGTCTTAGTCTGGGTTTGGCCTGGACGGCGTTGCTGGGTATTGCCTATGTCCGGCATGCGTCGTACGGGGAAGAGCGCCCGCGTGAGGTTCATCAACATTCCGGTATCCGGCGCAGCCCCCTGACAACGCCTGATTTGTCAGTGAAAGGTATGCTGGGCGTGGTGGCGGTCGTGATGTTGTTGACGGGTGGCTGGCATATCAGCAACCAATATGAAGAAGATCTGCAACGCTATGCGCCCCGTTACGCGGTGCGTATGCTGGATGCCCGTGACTGGTGGGCGCAGCAATGGCGGACGTTGCCCTCACACCGTATCGACTTTGGGGGTGAATCTGAGCAGCCGTTGACGGTGCAATGGGCCGGCAGTCTATCGACATTGAGTGCTCATTTGCAGGCGCAGGGCTGGCACACGCCCGCACCGTTGGATGTAGCGGGTGTGCTGAACTGGTTGACACCGGCGCCAGTGTTGGCAAAATTGCCGATCCTGCCCCAGGCGCATGATGGTCGTCAGGAGTCGTTATTGCTGGTACATGAAACAGCCGTGTCGGGGCGCTATCTGGCGCTGCGTCTGTGGCCGTCGGATGTAAAGTTACGTGATACGGATTTGCGGGTGTGGGTGGGTAATGTGACCTGGATGCAAATGAAACACCCATTGCCATTGTTTACCGTGCCCTTGGGAGAAAATGAATTCAATGGCCCCAGGCGTGACTTCCAACCTTTTGTTAAAGGGTTGGTCTGGGATGAAGGGCAACGCAACATGGCACACAGCGAGGCTTGGGATGGTACCGTGATGCGCATGGCGGAAAAGCCGGTCATTCCCGATAATAATGCCCATCAACATCATGGCATCACCGTGCCGTGAAAAACCAGCGCTTCAGGGAGCGCGTGGGGTTTGCCTGGGCCGGGTTACGGGCCGCCTGGTGCAGCGAGCGCAGTTTCCGCGCACAGGCAATCATCGCTGTAGTCGTGTTCGTGGCGATGGGTGTGCTGCAACCACCACTGATCTGGTGGGCACTGGTCGGGACGATGATGGTTTTGGTGCTGGCGGCAGAGCTGATCAACACCGCATTGGAGCATTTGGTGGATCACCTGCATCCGGAACGCCATCCCCGCATAAAAACAGTTAAGGATTGTGCAGCGGCCGCTGTATTGTTGCTCAGTGTGGGCGCCACCTGGGTTGGGGTTCTTATGGTATTGTCGGTGCTGGACATTAACGGTAATTGACCAGGCAAAATGCCTGCGCGGAGCGAGTTCATGGATCAGCAGGAAACGGTACAAGAACTCGGTGCGCGTATGGAGAGCATGGGCGACTTGCCGGTATTCAGCGCCAGTGTTAATCGTATTCGTAAAATCAGTGCTGATCCGGGAAGTAACTCCATGGATCTGGCCAGAGAAGCTATGAAAGACCCTGGTTTCAGTCTCAAACGGTTGCGCCTGGCCAACGCGTCATACTATAGCCGTGGGTTGAGTCAGTTCGGTTTCCCGTGCAGTGGTGCTGTTGGGGCTTAATAAGGTAGAGGCCAGTTTATCCGGCGCGTTTAAAATGTCATGTGATCTGGCGTGGGAGTATGGTATCAGCAGCAAGACTCTGCAACTGGTGATGCAGGAAGGCAATGATGATGACCGCCTCTCCATCTGGAAATTCTTCAGGAGATTACCTCGCTGATGGCGAGTGCCGCGAGCATTACCAGTATTTTTGTCAAAGTATTGGAAGGTCTTTGTCAGGGCGTTGGTTTTGAGCGTGTAGTACGGTGTCTGGTAAACCGTGACCGGGTGTCTTATACCGGAAGAATTGCGCTGGGCATGGATGCGTCTCTTTTGTAAGGAATATTTTACATTTGTTATTAATCCGCAACGCGACCTGTTTTCCCGGCACGTCAAGGCGACCACATTTATGGTGTCAGGGTTGCGGCATTATTTATGCTGATAAGGCATCTTCTGGCGCGCTGTCTTCACCTGAAGACCGACGTTGTTTTTTACAATTCATTGCGCAGATCCAATTTGCGCTACCGGTAGGAAAATGAGGGTATATTATCCATGCCAACCAATAAATATCACGCACATATTCATGCCGATGTAGCAACGCTTAATCATGCCGTTGCGCAGTATTGGGTAGATCGCGCTGCACACGCCATTGCTGCACGGGGTGAGTTTCATGTCGCGTTGTCGGGCGGCACCACGCCGCGTGCCTTGTATGAATGTCTGGCATCGGTCGAATTCGTGACACGGATCGCCTGGCAACATGTTCATATATGGTTTGGTGATGAGCGTACGGTGCCACCACAGCATCCCGACAGCAATTATTGCATGGCTTATAACGCATTGCTGCAACACGTGCCGGTATTGCCTGCGCATATTCATCGTATTGAAGGTGAACAGGATGATGTGCACGAAGCCGCACGCGTGTATCAGGCGCAGCTGATGGCGCATCTACCCTCTGCCGGGCCAGGAAATTTTCCTGTGTTTGATTTGATATTGCTGGGGTTGGGGCCCGACGGTCATGTGGCATCGTTGTTTCCCGATACACCGATACTCACGGAACGGGAACAATGGGTGGCGGCTGTGTTTGTCGAAAAATTCAATACATGGCGTATCAGCCTGACGCTGCCTGTAATAGATAATGCGAGGCACATTATGGTTCTGGTCGCCGGTACGGGCAAGGCTGAAATTGTTGGCGAGATATTGGGTGGTTCTTGTGAACCCCCACGCTCACCGCGCCCGGACATTGCTGACCTGTCTACAGCACAACCCGCAACACGCGCGCACTACCCTGTCGAGATGATCCATGCCGGCATTACCATAGACTGGTATCTTGATGTCGCTGCAGCATCACATATTGCTGAGGAACATGCCTCGTGAAAGTATTGGCAGGTGACATAGGCGGCACCAAAACCTTGTTGCAAATCGTGGATGTCACAGCGGATCATTATAAAGTGCTTTATGAGCAGCGCTTCGAGAGTCAGCGTTACGATGATTTTTCGGTATTGGCGCAGACCTTCCTGTCGTCGGCGCCGCATTCTGCCGTAATGGCGATTGAGGATGCCTGTCTCGCCGTCGCCGGGCCTGTAGAATCCGGCAAAACAGGCCAGTATGCCAAGGTGACAAATTTACCCTGGCATATAGAGGCACGACCGTTGGCCGCCACGCTGCATTTGCCACGCCTGTTATTGATTAATGATTTTCAGGCAGTGGGTTATGGTTTTGATGCTTTGAGCCGTGATGATCTGGTGGTATTACAGACGGGGCAATGTCAGCCCCGCGCGCCGCGCCTTATTCTGGGTGCCGGCACGGGATTGGGCGTTGCACAAATGATCTGGCAGGCAGGACGTTATCATGTCATTCCTTCTGAAGGTGGACACGCCGATTTTGCACCGACAGATGAGATACAGATGGCGTTATTGCGTTACCTGCAAAGCCGATATTCTCATGTGTCGTATGACCGTATTTTATGTGGCCCAGGGTTAATGAATATTTACAATTTTCTGCGGGAGCATGCCAGCGGTGCCCCACCACTGGAGATAGCACAGGATGCCGCCGCAATCTCGGCGGCGGCGGGCACGGATCCCGTGGCACATGCCGCATTGGATATGTTTGTCTCCATCTATGGGGCGCAGGCGGGTAATCTGGCGCTGTTCAATCTGGCGAGTGGGGGCGTTTATGTTGCGGGCGGCATTGCCCCCAAAATTTTACCCTACCTTGAAGCAGGAGGATTTATGCGGGCATTTTCCAGTAAAGGCCGCATGGCGGGGTTAATGTCCAGTTTGCCGGTGTCTGTGATTATCCATACCAAGGTCGGAGTGATGGGGGCTGCTCGCGCTGCTGCAGGAATGTAGATGGGTGTGATAAGATGTGGCGATATAGTGACCTTAGTTGATTATTTCAGTAGATAAACCATGGCAAAGACTTTTTACGATATTTTTGAAGTGGGGACGAACGCAACACCGGATGAGATACGCGCCGCGTACAAGCGCATGGTACAGCGGCATCACCCCGACAAGCATCGCGGACGGGCATCTTCGGAAGAATTGCTAAAGGCGATCAACTACGCCTATAGTATTTTATCGGATCCACTCAAGCGTGCCAACTATGATGCCAAGCTGATCAATAGCTCCGATGCAGAAGCAGATGCTATGTATAATGCGGGCAATGCCTATGTTTATACGGGTGAACCCACGGTTAACAGTACCGCCAATGCCCAATCCGCCACACATGAACGCGCAGATACCGACAATTTCCGGCACGCTGCGGCGGGTGATTCCCGTGCCGCATGGGGAGACAGGGTATCAGCAGAAGCGACAGCTTCCCGGAAACGCGCGGCCCGGCTGAGTCCGGTCAGCAGGATTAACAGTTGGCTGGCGCTAGGGTTGTTGTTTCTGGTGTTTCTGGCAATCAGTCGGTTTTTTTATCAGGTAACGGTATATAAGTTATTTGATGCTGTGGACCCGGACGGCACGACATTATTTTACGGCATTATAACAGGCGCTATCATTGCCAGCGGTGCGGTATGGCTGGTGGGTAAGATGGTGACTCATACCTTGCCGCTGACATGGCCGATGAATGTGATCTTCAGAGAAAAGGTACGTGCAGACCTCCAGCCCGAGCATCGCAGAATAGCAAGTGCCGTGTTAATAATGGGCATGCTTCTGACCTTTGTTGTGCCGCGACTGGATAATCCTGCAGATCTGGCGCGATCATTGGCACATCTCTCCGGAGTGACATCGGTGGATGATGCGCGCTCCCCGGAATTTTCGGCTCGGGGTACGTTGCAGAATGCACAGCAGGGCGCACCACAAGACACAAAAATTGATCACCCACCCCCACTTCCCACCCTAGCCATGCCCCCGCCCGTGCCGATAAAGCCGGCCCGAGCGGTAGATATAGAGGTGCCGGCCCCAAAGACACCTTCTGTTGAGGCGCCCCCGGTAAAGGTGGCCGTCGTTCCGCCAACACCTCGACAGGCGCCGGTTGAAAAAAAGAGTGTGGTGATAGAGCGACGACCCGCACCGCAGGCGGCCAAAGCGCCCCCTGCCGTTGAAAAGCCCGTGCCCAAATCTTCCGGGGTGGCTGCTTCAGGCGGTGGTATCCCCGAGAAAAAAGAAGCTTCCTCTCCAATACCCGCTCCAGAAAAAACGGGAGCCGTTGCACAAAAGCCTGCCCCAGTGGCGGAGCCTAAGGGAATAGAAGGCGGTGAACTGGCGAAATATCGCAAAGGAGCACAGCAAGGTGTGGCCGATGCACAATATCAGCTGGGCCGAGCGTATGAGAAAGGCGAAGGCGCCGCTCGCGATTACAAGCAGGCACGCGCATGGTACAGCAAAGCGGCCGACCAGGGGTATGGCCTCGCACAGCATAGCCTGGGATCCATGTACATGCTTGGCAAGGGGGGTGAAATGGATCCTGTTGCGGCATATATGTGGTTGAGTCTTGCCGTTAATAATCACGTCACCACCAGTCAGCAGGCGCTGGACTATCTTGCCGACACCCTCACGCCTGCCCAATTGGCAGATGCAAAGCGTAAAATGGCCAGATGGTCACCCCAGCGCAAGCGTTAAACCCGTCATGGGCGATAGTTTGTTATGAGCTTGCGCCATAGTTATACCCTGCTGGCGCCCATTTATGATCTGGTGGTGCGGCGTGCGACGCAGGTCTTGCGCAAACGCAGCCTGCATCGTCTGGGTGATGTGATGGGTCAGACGATCCTTGTTGCCGGGATTGGCAGTGGGCTGGATATCCCATGGCTACCCGTGGGCGCCCGCTATGTGGGCGTGGATATCACTCCGGCGATGCTGCGCAAGGCGCGCCATCAGCGCGGTGATGTAGTGGTGGCGCTACATGCCGGCGACGTCATGGCGTTGCCCTACCCGAGCGATGCCTTCGATACAGTGATCATGCATCTTATTCTGGCCGTGGTGCCACACCCCGAAAAAGCCCTGATGGAAGCCATACGCGTTGTTAAACCCGGCGGTCATATTCTGATCCTCGACAAATTTTTGCGGCAGGGTCAGCGCGCACCATTACGACGCTGGCTAAGCCCCATCATGGGGCGCATTGCTACTCGCACGGATGTGGTTTTCGAGGATGTGCTTGCCACCTGTCTGCGATCGGGGCAACGCTCACTGGAGGTGGTCAGCGATGACCCGGTGCTTGCGCAGGGATGGTTCAGGAATATTTTATTAAGGAAAACAGAAATACCGTCAGGGAGCAAAGCCTGAGAAATTACTCTTCTTTGTGACACTCGTGAGTCAGTGCCACCGTACCGTTTTCGTAAACCGTTTCCATGCGCACAGTAAAGCCCCACAGGCGCATCAGATGTTTTAACACGTGATCCGTGTCTTCGTGCAAGGGGCGTCGATTGTGTTCAATGTGCCGCAAGGTGAGAGAGCGGTCGCCGCGTCGATTGACATTGTACACCTGAATATTGGGTTCGCGATTGCCCAGATTGTAATGATCCGCCAGGGTTTCGCGAATGTATTGATAACCCTTGTCATCATGAATCGCGGAAATTTCCATTTCGCTGTCATTGTCGTCATCAAGCACTGCAAACAGCTTGAGATCGCGAATCAGTTTGGGTGATAAATACTGCGCGACAAAGCTCTCATCCTTGAAGTTGCGCATGGCAAAGTCCAGTGACTTTACCCAGTCGGTATTCACAAGATTGGGGAACCAGCGCTGGTCTTCTTCGGTAGGGTGTTCGCAGATACGGCGAATATCACTCATCATGGCAAAACCCAGCGCGTAAGGATTAATCCCGCTGTAATACTTGCTGTTATAGGCGGGCTGGTAAATGACATTGGTGTGGGACTGTAAAAATTCCACCATAAAGCCGTCGGTTAACAGGCCTTCATCATATAACGTATTAAGCAAGGTATAATGCCAGAAAGTTGCCCAGCCTTCATTCATCACCTGGGTTTGGCGTTGTGGATAAAAATATTGTGCCATTTTACGTGTGATGCGCACCAGCTCGCGTTGCCACGGCTCAAGAAGAGGGGCATTTTTCTCGATGAAATACAACAAATTTTCCTGTGGTTCAGCCGGGAAGTGTGTTTCTTCCTGGGCATCGGCAGGCTTGTCTTTCGTGGGCAGGGTGCGCCATAAATCATTAATACGTGACTGTAAGTAGTCTTCACGTTCCTTGTGGCGCTGTTGTTCCTGTTGCAGTGAAATGCGCGTGGGTCGTTTATAGCGATCAACGCCATAGTTCATGAGTGCATGACATGAATCAAGGACTTCTTCAACGGCATCGGCACCATAACGCTGCTCGCATTCGGCCACATAGTTTTTCGCAAATAATAAGTAATCAATAATGGACTCGGCATCCGTCCAGGTACGGAACAGATAGTTGCCCTTGAAAAAAGAGTTATGTCCATAAGCGGCATGTGCGATTACCAGTGCCTGCATCATCATGCTGTTTTCTTCCATGAGATAAGCAATGCAAGGGCTGGAGTTGATCACAATCTCGTACGCCAGTCCCATTTGTCCACGGCGGTAGCGTTGCTCAACACCCAGGAATTGTTTCCCGAACGACCAATGACCATAACCTACCGGCATGCCGACATAGGAATAGGCATCCATCATTTGCTCGGCGGTAATGATCTCAATCTGGTTGGGGTACGTGTCCAGGTTATAGTGCGCCGCTACGCGTGCAATTTCGGCGTTATATTTATGGATCAGTTCAAAAGTCCATTCGGAAGTTTTGGATAGCGGTTTCTTTTTCATGTCTTATTCTGCATCAGGCCAGCTTCTTTTGGAAAAGTTTGCGGAATACCGGATAAATGTCTGCCGCATTGGTAATGTGTTGCATTGCGAAGTTCGGGCAGGAATGCTTCACGTTCAAATATTCGCGCCATAATCCCTGATGACCTTCTTCGGTGATCTCCACATAGGCGTAATATTGTACGCATGGCATGATGGCGTTAATCAGTACATCGCGGCAAATGGGCGAGTCATCCGTCCAGTTATCACCATCGGAGGCTTGTGCGCCATAAATATTCCAATCTGAAGAGGGATAACGCTCCTGGATAATGTCGTGCATCATTTGCAGAGCGCTGGAAACGACGGTGCCACCTGTTTCACGAGAATAGAAAAACTCTTCTTCATCCACTTCTTTCGCCACGGTGTGGTGACGGATAAAAACCAGATCAATTTTTTCATAAGAGCGGGTCAGGAATAAATATAGCAGCGTGAAAAAGCGTTTCGCCATGTCCTTTTTACCTTCGTCCATCGAGCCGGATACATCCATAAGGCAAAACATAACGGCCTGGGTGGTAGGCTTTGGTTGCTTGATCCGGTTATTGTATTTCAGATCGAAGGTATCTATAAACGGTATGGCATGTATGCGATTTTTGAGTTTGCGAATTTCTTCCTGCAATGCGATAACCCGAGGAGATGCGGCGTCTTCCATGAGCAAAGCGGTTTCAAGCGCCTGTTCAGTTTCACGCAGTTTACGGGCGTAAGGTGTGCGGGTTGCAATGCGCCGGCTCAAGGAACTCTTCATTGAGCGAATAATGTTCAGATTGCTGGGTGTACCGGTTGAGGTAAAGCCAGCACGCACCGTTTTGTACTGTACCTGTCTTGCCAGTTGGGTTTTTATCAGGTCGGGCAATTCCAGGTCTTCGAAAAAAATGTCCAGAAATTCGTCGCGGGAAAGCTCAAATGAAAAATCATCCTCCCCTTCCCCGTTGTTGCTGGCCTTGCCGCCACTGCCCCCACCGCCCGGTGGACGCGAGATACGGTCGCCACTCACAAAATCCGTGTTGCCGGGGTGAATCCCTTCGCGTTTTCCACCCTTGCCGTGACCAAATACAGGCTCACTGATGTCCTTGGCTGGAATGTTAATCTTCTCACCACGATCAAGATCAGTAATGCTGCGATCAGACATGGCGTCAGTGACCGCCTTTTTTATTTGGCCCTTAAAGCGCCGGATAAATTTCTGGCGATTAACCGCGCTTTTATTTTTGCCATTGAGACGGCGGTCAATAATCTGTTCACCTACCCGGCTTGTCCGCAATGATTTCATGAGGATGCCAGATTTTATGAAGACTTACGGGTACGTAAATGCCACTCACACAGTAATCGAACCTGTTTGGCGGTGTAGCCCTTCTGAACCATGCGCGCGACGAAGTCCTCGTGTTTCTTTTTGTCATCACTGGAAGATTTTGCGTTAAATGAAATAACTGGCAGCAAGTCTTCGGTGCTGGAGAACATTTTTTTCTCGATCACCACGCGCAGTTTTTCATAGCTGGTCCAGGATGGATTTTTGCCGCCGTGTGAAGCGCGCGCACGCAATGTGAAGTTTACGATCTCGTTGCGGAAATCCTTCGGATTGCTGATGCCCGCAGGCTTTTCTATTTTCTCCAGTTCTGCATTCAATGCTGCACGGTCAAAACTTTCGCCTGTGTCAGGATCACGGTATTCAGTGTCCTGGATCCAGTAATCCGCATAGGTTACATAGCGATCGAAAAGGTTCTGGCCAAATTCAGAATAGGATTCCAGGTAAGCCGTCTGAATTTCCTTGCCAATGAATTCGGCGTAGTGAGGCGCCAGATATCCTTTGAGGTGTGCCAGATAACGTTCTTTTATTTCAGGGGAATATTGTTCCTGTTCAATTTGCTGTTCGATGATATAGAGCAAGTGCACCGGGTTTGCTGCAACTTCAACAGTATCATAGTTGAATACCCGCGATAGAATCTTGAATGCGAAGCGTGTGGATAATCCTGACATGCCTTCATCTACGCCCGCATAGTCACGGTATTCCTGATAGGATTTTGCCTTGGGATCAATATCTTTCAGATTTTCACCGTCATATACCCGCATTTTGGAATAGATGTTGGAATTTTCAGGCTCCTTGAGACGTGACAGTGCCGCAAATTGTGCCATCATTTCCAGCGTGCCGGGGGCGCAAGGTGCCGCCGACAAGGAGCTGTTGCGCAATAATTTTTGATAAATCTTGACTTCCTCGGACGTGCGCAGGCAATAAGGCACCTTTACGATGTAAATACGATCGAGGAATGCTTCGTTATTCTTGTTGTTCTTGAATGATGTCCATTCAGACTCGTTCGAATGGGCCAGCACAATACCATTAAAAGGAATGGCGGCGAAGCCCTCCGTACCTTTGTAATTGCTTTCCTGGGTTGCCGTGAGCAACGGATGCAGAACCTTGATGGGCGCCTTGAACATTTCAACAAATTCAAGCAAGCCCTGATTGGCGAGGCACAGGCCACCGGAGTAGCTGTAGGCGTCCGGGTCATCCTGTGAGAACTGTTCCAGCTTGCGAATATCGACCTTGCCGACCAATGCCGAAATATCCTGATTATTTTCATCGCCGGGTTCGGTTTTGGCAATACCGGTTTGCTCCAGCACCGAAGGGCGGAGTTTCACAACACGAAACTTGGTGATATCACCATTAAATTCGCGCAGGCGTTTTGCTGCCCAGGGGGACATGATGCCGGGTAAATAACGCCGTGGAATACGATAATCTTCTTCAAGAATGCGCACGTCTTCAACGGGTGAAAACAACCCCAGCGGCGATTCATTGACGGGCGAGCCTTTGATGGCATAGAACGGCACCCTCTCCATCAGGGCCTTGAGCTTTTCGGCAAGCGATGATTTGCCGCCACCGGGTGGGCCCAGCAGATAGATAATCTGTTTTTTCTCTTCCAGGCCTTGGGCGGCATGGCGGAAATAGGCCACGATCTGTTCGATGGCCTCCTCCATGCCATAAAACTCCCTGAAAGCCGGATAAATCTTGATCATTTTGTTGGAAAAGAGGCGGCTTAGCCGGGCATCTTTCTGTGTGTCAACGAGCTCTGGCTCGCCGATGGCCATCAAAATTCTTTCTGCGGCAGTAGCATACGCAGAGGCGTCCCTTTTGCAAAGCTCCAGATATTCATGCAAAGACATTTCTTCTTCTTTGCTTTCCTCGTAACGAGACTGGTAGTTGTTGAAAATATTCATAAGCATCACCTCATCGCGACCTGTTACCACGCCCGGGATTATTACGGAGGCGTGGGCCAATTCCCTTGGTATGTACAAAGCAAGATGTGGGCCATATTTTATCAGTACGGTATAACATAACCGTTACTGTTGGCTCGCCGGTTTTCCGTTACGGGAATCTCCGGATCCCTGTGACGGACTCATGCAGGTTTTAGATAATGCGCCAAAGTTATTCACTAATGCGCAACCATATGAAACATATAAATAAACCAGGCGGACGTGATTATTTTACTCTGCCTTATGATACATCGAAAGCTTTTTTTTAAATGGCCGCCACTGATTGCTCTGGACACATGCTGAAATAGTGTATGTCCTTTGTATGGGTATCGGCACTATCGACCCAACGGTTTACCATTATTTTGACGCCGCGCCAGAATCATGCCTTTATTATTTACCAGGGAGATCAAGTACGTTATTTGTTTGACCCGTGATGGGTAATGATCGTTCCAGGCGCCATATCTTTCGTCGTAATAAGCAATTTATTATTTTCTCAAGAATGTTTTGCCACGGCCGATAGCACTGACGCGGCGACAGGAGTAATGTATGGGTTGATCAAGGGACCCTTATATTTGTGCACCAGCTGAATTTATAGGGGTTTATTATGGCTTTTCTGGAAAATATGACCATCAGGGCGCGTTTATGGATGCTGGTCGGTTTTATGGCGGCGCTTATGGTGTTGATCGGTGTGCTGGGTTTACGCGCTACCAGCGCGGCCAATCAGAGTTTAAGCGAAGTGTATACACATGAGTTACTGCCTATTACCCAGCTTACAGGGATACGTGACCGATTGATGTCGGATCGTATCCATATTGTGAAGGCCCTGGCAAATCCAACATCACAGCAAATTCAGGAAACGGCATCCATCGTACAGAAAAATGAGGAGATCGTACACACTTTCTGGAAAGAGTATCTGCAAGTCGATAAAGATACCAAAGAGCAGAAAATGATTGCTGAGTTTGAAGTAGAGTACGCGCAGTTTTTAAAACAAGGCGTTGCGCCCATTATTGGTCTACTGAAAGAGGGACAGATTGAACTGGCCAGGACAAGTGCTCTACGGACACTGGATGATACCTACTTGCCTTTGAAAGAGGTTATACAGTCGCTGGTTACGCTACAGGTTACCGACGCGAAAGTGAAGCATGAGACTGCCCTGGCGAATTATGCGTTAGAACGCAACACGAAAATAGCCCTATTGGTGATGGCCATGGTGTGTGCCGGTTTGTTGGCATTTTTCACGGTACGCAGTATTGCCAATATGGTAGCTCAAATAGAACGTGCGGCCGCACGTTTGGCGGAAGGTGATTTGACGGCGCGTGTAAAATACACGGGCAACGATGAACTGGCCCGGGTCGCTCTGGCATTCAACACCATGGCAGACAAATTCAAGGATGGCTTTGTTGAGATATCGGGCGCCACTGCACAACTGGCGGCGGCGGCTGAGGAGTTGTCCGCGATCAACGTCGAGACTAATCAGGGCATCTCCCGGCAACAGGCGGAAACGGATCAGGTGGCTGCTGCAATGAATCAAATGTCGAGCACGGTGCATGATGTGGCACGCAATGCGGCGCAGGCGGCACAGGCGGCGCAGGGTGCTGATACGGAAACCCAGCGTGGTAAACAGGTGGTGAAAGAAAGCATCAATGCGATTGACGCGTTGGCGGCTGAAGTTGAGCATGCCGCGCAAGTCATGCAAAAACTTGAGGCGGAAAGCGCCAGTATTGGTACAGTGGTTGATGTGATTCGTGGTATTGCCGAACAAACCAATCTGCTGGCTTTGAATGCTGCCATTGAAGCGGCGCGTGCCGGTGAGCAGGGACGTGGTTTTGCCGTGGTGGCAGATGAAGTGCGCACCCTGGCGAGTCGCACCCAGCAATCTACACAGGAAATACAGAAGATGATCCAGCGCCTGCAGACAGGGGCGGGTGAAGCAGTAAAGGTGATGGTGGAAGGCCGCAGTCGGGCGCAGGTGAGTGTAAAACAGGCGGCACAGACGGGTGAGTCACTAAACTCCATTACTGAGGCGGTAGCGAATATTGTTGATCTGAATATGCAAATCGCCAGTGCGGCCGAAGAGCAAAGTGCGGTCACCGAGGAAATTAATCGGAACATTACCACGATCAGTCAGGTAGGTCAGCAAACGTCCCTGGCGTCACGGCAGACCATGGTGGCAAGCGAAGAGCTGGCCCGGCTTGCGGCGCAGTTGCAGGGCGTGGTAAGCCGGTTTCGGGTGTAGTGTAGGCTCTTGTTGCGAGAGTCTTCCGTGTGGTATATTGAAATTTGTGTTGCGTGAATGATCATGCTTGACCTCCGGGAGATATGTCACTGAAGCGCTGGAGCACCCTACTGCTGGCTGTATGGATTCTGATGGCGCAGTTCATGGCGCCGCTGGTTCATGCGCATGTGGGTGGGGCTGTGTCATCCGCCAATGCGGGCTTGCATATTCACATCACCGCTCCTCATCTTTCCCCTCTGAATAACAACGTATCCCTCGCGACAGCAATAGACCATGTATTGCTGGACAAGCTTTCCTTTGGTGTAGAAATGCCTCAGGGTGTGCGCAAGGATAGTGTGAGCAGTGCCGGTCACGATACATTCTGGCCACCACAATTCATGGGCATACTCCCGGCGCTCTCGACATTACCGACAGCGCTTATCTCCCGAAATGCGCACAGTTTTGACGCCCCCCCCCCTCTCCTCAAAAAATACTCCTCTGCCGCGATACCAAGAGCTCCCCCCCGCACGCTGATATAAGCGTCATTTTAAGGTTGGCAGGATACTCTGTCATCCGCTTTCAGCGTTTATCCAATCGAACATTGTACGACCGAGCAGGAGAATTATATGCTATCGACGTGCTTATCGCGTGTAGCGGCCCGTGTGTGCCGTTGCGTGCTGGTGTTGCTTGCCGGGTTATATGGCGGAATATTGCCGGTTAACGGTGTGGCAGCACCCTTGTTAACCCAGCCATCCATGCAGGCCACTGCCGAATCGTTAACGTTGCATGATGTTGTGCAGCAGACGCTTGTGCGTTACCCCTCCCGGCAAATTGTTATTGCGCGTCAGGCGCAGGCTCAGGCATTACGCACCCAATCAGAAAGGTTGTTCGCTGGCACATCATCATTTACCTTGCGTCATCAAACAGACGCGATAGGTACTGATCAGGGTTTACGTGAGTGGGAGGGGGGGGTTGAGCTGCCATTATGGTTACCCGGGCAGCGACAGGCGCGCCGTGCTGTCGCCGATCAGACGCGAATGGATGTCGATGCTTTCGAACGTGTTTTGCGGTTGGAGGTGGCGGGCCAAGTACGTGAACAGTTATGGGATGTGGTGTTGCGGGAAAGCGATCTGATTCTGGCACAGCGGCAGTGGCAGGCAGCGCAGGCACTGGAAGCGGATGTGCTCAAGCGCGTCACACTGGGTGAGCTGGCCAGAACTAATTTATTTCTGGCGCAGGATGAAACCTTGAGCAGACAGGCTCAGGTGCTGCGAGCCGAATCTGAATACAAACGTACCATGCATCGTTACGAAGTTTTTACGGGTGCGGCCACATTACCTGCTGGATACAATGAAATCCCCACCACTCAAACAGCGATCCATGATCATCATCCGCTGTTGAGCGAGGGTTATCAACGGGTAACGCTGGCACGAGCTGAAATGGAGCTTGCCCGTCAGGAGCGATATGGTAATCCCAGAATTACATTAGGTGTACGGCAGGAGCAAGCCAGCACAAGAGATTTCGCGGTTAATAGTGTTGGTGTGATGCTGAGTGTGCCGTTCGGAAATTCTGCCCAGGCGGGTGTTGCCTTGGCGGCGGCTTCGGTGGAGTTCAGCACCGCACAGAGTGTGCGTGACACCTTGAAGCGCGAGCTTGCGCTGACCTTTGACGAAACACGCCGCGCGGTGGAATTACTGCGGGTTGAGCATAAGCTGGCCGTACAGCAGCAGCATCTGGCTGAAGAAAATCTGCGCCTTTCCAAAAAGGCCTTTGCAGTGGGTGAGATAGATGTGATGGATTTGCTGCGTGTACAGGCGTTGTCTTTTACCGCCGAACGTGCCGAGAAGCAGTTGAGCTTGCAATTACAACGAGAGTTTGCCCGTTACAATCAGGTCGCAGGAGTTATTCCATGAAACGTCAAAACATATTAAACAACCCAATATTTTTATGGGTGATGGGATTGTTGATTACGAGTATGAATGTCCATGCGGGGGAGGATATTACTATTACCCCGGCACAGAGCAAGATGATGGGTATTGTGGTTGCTCCACTTGAAGCGGTGTCTGCGGTACGCAGCCAGCATTTTCCGGCGCAAGTGGTCATCCCACCTGCCAGCGCGCGCATGATTAGTGCGCCGCAAAGCGGTGCGGTGGAAGAGTTACGTGTGGCAGTGGGTGAGACGGTGCGTGCTGGGTATGCCATGGCACGTATTCGCAGTCCCGAGCTGGTGAATCTGCAAGGCGAGTTTCTACAGGCATTGACACAAGCCAGCCTTGCTCAGAGTGAATTCGCGCGTGATGAGCAGCTTTTCAAGGATGGGATTATTGCCGAGCGCCGTTATATTACCAGTAAGAGTCGACATGAAGAGCAGAGTGCCGTGCTGAACCAGCGTCGTCAGGGCTTGCATCTGGCCGGTATGGATGATGCTGCGATTCGGCAATTGGAGAAAACGCGGGCATTGAGCAGCCTCGTGACAGTGGTCGCACCGATATCCGGTGTGGTGTTGGAGCGTAGCGTGGCAGTGGGGCAGCGTGTTGACAGACTTGATCCCCTGTATCGCATCGCTCAACTCGATGTGTTGTGGCTGGAGATCCGCGCCCCACTGGAACAGGTGCGCGGCTTGACGTCGGGGCTGCGGGTGGAGGCGCCCGCACTGTCTGTAACAGGGCGACTGATTCTGGTTGGGCGCGAGGTAGAGCCTGAGAACCAGACCGTATTGTTGCGTGCCGAAGTCACGCAGGGTGCAGAGCGTCTGCGTCCCGGGCAGTTTGTCGAAGCGCAACTTGCGATGCAGGATAAGCGTAAAAATGCCTCGGGCAATACATCGGCACAGCAGTATAGCGTCCCCATTAATGCAGTAGCACGCAGTGGCGACAAGAGCGTGGTATTTGTGCAAACCGCTCATGGTTTTCGTGCGCAGCCTGTTGTGGTGATTACAGAGCAAAATCAGCGGGTCGTGATCAGTGGCTCACTGCGTGGTAATGAGCGCATCGCAGTAAATGGTGTGGTGGCCGTAAAGGGCGCATGGCTGGGACTGGGCGGAAGCGGAGGACACTAGAATGTTATCGCGTTTAATTCAGTTCGCGCTTACCCAGCGCCTGCTAATGGTATTGATTGTGCTGCTGCTATTGGGCGGCGGTGTGCTGGCGTTCAAGAATCTGCCCATCGACGCTTTTCCTGATGTGTCGTCTACACAGGTAAAGATCATCATCAAGGCACCCGGTATGGCGCCTGAAGAGGTGGAGGCGCGCATTACAGCGCCGATTGAAGTCGAAATGCTGGGCATCCCTCAGCAAACCATGCTGCGTTCCGTAACTAAATATGCATTAACTGATATTACGGTGGACTTTGCCGATGGCACCGATATTTATTGGGCCAGACAGCAGGTGAGCGAACGTTTGGGTGCGATTTGGGGTGACTTGCCGCCGGATGTCGATGGTGGTATTGCGCCCATGACAACCCCTTTGGGTGAAATGTTCATGTTCACTATTGAAGGAGGTGACTTATCGCTTATGGAGCGCCGCGATCTGCTCGACTGGGTGATTCGTCCGGCGTTGCGTACGGTGCCTGGTGTCGCCGATGTGAATGCTCTGGGCGGGTTGGCTCGTGCCTTTGAAGTCATTCCCGATCATACGCGAATGACGGCACGTAATGTGACGTTGCAGGCATTACAGCAGGCGTTGCAGGAAAATAATCGTAACGATGGCGCAGGTCGGTTGAATGACGGTGAGGAAGCATTGCTGGTGCGCACGGAAGGCAGCATCACGACACTTGATGACGCGCGCGCCATTGTTGTTCAATCTGATCGTGGCGTGCCAGTGCGTGTCGGTGATGTTGCTGAGGTGCGTGTCGGGGCGCTCACCCGCTATGGTGCGGTGACCCGTAACGGTCAGGGCGAGGTGGTGGAGGGATTGGTGTTGGGCTTACGTGGCGCGAATGCGCAACAGGTGGTGGCTGATGTACGCGCCAAGCTTGATGAACTCAAGCCCAGCCTGCCCACCGGAATAACTATCGAGGTATTTTACGATCGTGGCCATCTGGTGGAGCGTGCTGTGACTACGGTAGCAGAGGCATTAGTCGAAGCGATCGTATTGGTGATAATTTTATTGATCCTGTTTCTCGGCAATCTGCGCGCGGCAATAACAGTGGCGCTGACCTTGCCGCTGGCAGCACTTGTTACCTTTATGTTGATGCGCCAATTTGGTATTTCTGCCAACTTGATGAGTCTGGGAGGATTGGCCATTGCCATAGGTATGTTGGTCGATGCCGCGGTGGTGGTAGTGGAAAACAGCGTGGCATACCTGAGTCAATCTTCAGCAGGGCTGCGTGCGGCACGTCTGCCACGCCTGCATATCATCTATCGTTCTGTGCGTGAAGTGGCAGTGCCGGTGACGGCAGGTATTCTGATTATCATTATAGTATTTTTGCCGCTACTTACCTTGCAGGGACTGGAAGGTAAATTGTTCAGTCCTGTGGCGCTCACTATCGTTTTTGCCTTGAGCGCTTCGTTGATATTGTCGTTGACGGTAATCCCGGTGGTAGCATCCTTTCTGCTCAAGGATACCGGACATGATGAGCCATGGCTGGTGCGAGTGCTGCATAAAGGCTATACGCCATTATTAATGTGGAGCTTGAGTCATGTGCGTCTCGTGGTGGGAATAGCGTTATTGGCATTGGTGGCTACGGCAGGCGCGTATACGCAGATTGGCAAGACTTTTATGCCGACCATGGATGAAGGCGATATTATTATCGGCATCGAGAAATTGCCATCCATCACGCTTGAACAATCCGCTGCACTGGATTTGAAAATTCAACAGGAACTTATGCGTCGTGTGCCCGAAGTCACAGGTATTGTGGCGCGTCTGGGATCGGATGAGTTGGGCCTGGATCCCATGGGCCTTAATCAGACCGATACCTTCCTGGTGCTCAAGCCACGTGATCAATGGCGCATGGAAAGTAAGGACGCACTGCTTGAGGAGTTGCGTACGGTGCTGGACGAGATTCCTGGTGTGGCGTACAGCTTTACCCAGCCAATTGAAATGCGCGTATCGGAGATGATTCTCGGTGTGCGTGGTGATCTGGCAGTGAAACTGTTTGGTACGGATCTTGATGTGCTTAATCGCCAGGCGGAAAAAATTGCTGCCGTTTTAACGTCGATTAAGGGCAGTCAGGATGTGTTCACTACACAAAATGAAGGCGTGCAATATCTTAAGGTTGAGATTGATCGGCTGGCGGCGGGTCGCGTGGGTTTAACCGTGAATGATCTGGAAAATATGTTGCGCTCTCAATTGGAAGGATTGCGTGTCGGCACGGTGCATGAAGGTGCACGCCGCACGCCATTGATTTTGCGTGCCGATGTCGCAACACCTGATGAATTTGCCAGCCTGCTCATTACTCTGCCGGATGGCAGGCATGTGCCATTGCAGACCGTTGCAAGGCTGGTGCGTGTTGAAGGGCCGGTAAAGATAGATCGCGAGCGTGGCGCACGCATGGTGGTGATCGTGAGTAATGTACAGGGACGTGATCTGGTGGGTTTTGTTGAGGAGGCGCGCCAGGCCGTGGCAGCCAAAGTACCGTTACCTGAAGGTTATCGTCTTACCTGGGGTGGTGAATTTGAAAATCAGCAACGTGCTGCCGCACGCCTGAGCATTGTTGTGCCGGTCGCCATCGGTTTGATCTTTCTGTTGCTGTTTTCCACTTTTGGTTCGATGCGCCAGGCGGTACTGGTGCTGTCCAATATCCCCTTTGCCATGATTGGTGGTGTGTTTGCGTTGTGGTTGTCCGGCGAATACCTGTCGGTGCCAGCCTCAGTTGGTTTTATCGCCTTACTTGGTATTGCAGTACTGAATGGCGTGGTGCTGGTGAGTTACTTTAATCAATTGCATATGCAAGGCATGAACCTGGCACAGGTCGTGGTAGAAGGCGCGCAGCGTCGTCTGCGGCCAGTGATGATGACGGCTTCGATCACCGCCTTCGGTCTGGTGCCATTGCTGTTTGCGACTGGTCCCGGTTCAGAGATTCAGCGGCCTCTAGCCATCGTGGTGATCGGTGGCTTGCTCACCTCTACACTACTTACGCTGGTGTTGTTACCGATTTTATATCGTCGTTTTGGCCATGCACAAACTCGATCTGATGCAAGGAGTACATTATGAATTCCTGTCTGTTGGTAATCATTGCAGCACCTTCCATGGAGGAGGTGCTGGTTGACTGGCTATTGGCCTATCCGAAC